>CAMLCX010000288.1 GCA_946478635.1 uncultured Pseudomonadota bacterium | reverse complement strand
TATTTCTCTGGGTGCTCTGAGACCTCTGTGGCAAACACTCTTCGCCCTGCTTTGCGATTTTTGCGTTCTTTGCGGCTAAATTCTTCTCCTTGGTTGCGGCTTTGCCGCGCTGGGATCACTGGGGCAAGCGAAATTCTATTTAGCCACAGAGCACACAGAGGTCCCAGAGAAAAGGGTTTTTTAGCCACAGAGCACACGGAGTTCACAGAGAAATTTTCTCTGAGTGCTCTGTGATCTCTGTGGCAAACCTTCCGAACTTCGTGACCCTTGGTGGTGAAAACTTTGTCTCCGCGTTTTTGACGAAAGCTTGATTATCTTTGGTTGATATTTATGAGCGTGATTGATTTAGATTGGCCGTTGATGCGCAACAACATCACTCCTGCGGACCTTGAGGACGTGATTCGATTTCTTAAACAGGAAGTGCCGATTCTTACCCAATCGACCCAGGTGAAGGCCTTCGAGCAAGAATGGTCGCGCTGGCTGGGCGTCAAGCATAGCGTGTTCGTCAATTCCGGCTCGTCGGCAAACTTGCTGACGATGGCGGCTTTACGGGAGAATTTCGGCCCGGGTGAGATCATTGTGCCCACGCTCACCTGGGTTTCGGACATCGCCTCGGTGCTCCAGTGCGGTTTTACGCCGATATTTGTCGACATCAATCCGAAGACTCTGGGCATGGATACGCGGCAGGTGGTGGAAAAAATTACGGCGCAGACCCGAGCGGTCTTTTTGACCCATGTGCTCGGCTACAACGCTTTGGATGAGCGATTCTTGGCGGAGCTGCAAGCCCGCAAAGTGCCGCTGATCGAGGATGTCTGCGAGTCCCACGGCGCAACTTTTAAGGGGCGGAAACTCGGCACCTTCGGGCTGGCGTCGAATTTTTCCTTCTATTACGCGCACCATATGAGCACCATCGAAGGCGGCGTGATATCGACCGATGATGCGCAGCTTTACGAGATGCTGCGCATGTTGCGTTCCCACGGCATGGTGCGCGAAGCGGAGTCGGCGGAGTTCAAAAAATCCTATGCCGAAAAGCATGCTGATTTGAACCCCGATTTCATCTTTGCCTTCCCCGCCTATAATGTCCGCAGCACCGAGATCAACGCCGTGATCGGGCGTTCTCAGTTAAAACGCCTCGATGAAAATAATCGGACTCGAACGGATAACCTCGAACTGTTTCTCAGCCATTTGGATGGCAGCAAATATCAGACCGACTTTGTTACCGAGGGCAGTTGCAATTACGCCTTTACGCTGGTGTTGAAACATGCCGATGAGGTGCTGCGCGATAACGTCATGAAGGCGTTGCGCCAGGCTCGCGTGGAGTTTCGCCGCGGCACTTCTGGCGGCGGCAATCAGTTGCGCCAGCCCTATCTGAAAAGACTATTGGGCGAGCAGGAATTTGCAAAGTACCCAAACGTCAACCACGTTCATTTCCATGGATTTTATATCGGCAATTTCCCTGGTCTGGAGCGGGAGAAAATTCTCGCTTTGACGACGATGCTGAACGCGCTGCCCGCCGGCTCCGCGTAATCGGCAAAAAACGCTGCGGCGAAAGGTCGGCTTATGAGCAGAAAATTGGATGTCCTGCTGGTTCACCCGGGAAGCAGACGGCAAATCTACCAATCGCTGGGCGATAATCTTGCGGCGGTGGAGTCGCCGGTGTGGGCCGGCTTGATCGCGACCTTTATTCGCAACCATGGTTTTTCCGTGGAAATCCTCGACGCCGAAGCCGACGAGCTCGGTCCTGAGGACACCGCGGAGCGAGTGGTCGAAGCCTCCCCCAAGTTGACGGCCGTCATTGTCTATGGCCACCAGCCTTCGGCGTCGACCCAGAACATGACCGCTGCCGGGGCTATTTGCACCGCCATAAAACAAGATGATCCCAGCCAGAAAGTGATCCTGGTCGGCGGCCACGTGGCCGCGTTACCGGAGCGCACGCTGCGCGAAGAAGATGCCGATTTCACCTGCAACGGGGAGGGGCCGTATACCATCCTGGAGCTTTTGCAAGCGCTGCAGTCGTCGGCTCCCGACTTCAGCCGGGTGCGCGGGCTCTGCTACCGCCGGGATGACGGCGGCGTGGCGCAGAATCCGCCTTCGCCTCTGGTGAACAACCCCGACCGGGAAATGCCGGAGATGGCGTGGGATTTATTGCCGATGAAAAAATATCGCGCCCACAACTGGCATTGTTTTGACGACTTGCAGCGCCAACCCTACGCCTCTTTTTACACCACCTTCGGCTGTCCCTATCACTGTAGTTTTTGCTGCATCCAGGCGCCGTTTAAGACCGGCGAAAAAGCCGCGGGTTTGAAGGAAACCGTCAACAGCTATCGCTTCTGGAGCCCGCAGACCATCATTGCGCAGATTGAAAAATTGGTCGTGCAGTATGGCGTGCGCAATATAAAAATCGCCGACGAAATGTTCGTGCTCAATCCGCGCCACGTGCTGGGCATCTGCGACGCGATCATCGAGCGCGGCTACAATCTAAATATCTGGGCCTATGCGCGGGTCGATACGGTGAAAGACGGCATGCTGGACAAGCTCAAACGCGCCGGTTTTAACTGGCTCGCCTTCGGCATCGAGGCGGCCAGCGAGAGTGTGCGCGATGATGTGGACAAGGGATTTGGGCAGGAAGAGATTTTTCGCACCATCGAAAAGGTCAGAGGCGCCGGCATCAATGTCATTGCCAACTATATCTTCGGCCTGCCCGAGGACGATCTGGAGAGCATGCAGGCGACGCTGGATCTCGCCGTTGAATTGAATTGCGAGTTCGCCAATTTTTATTCAGCAATGGCGTATCCCGGCTCCCAGCTTTATAACTTGGCGATCAAGGAGGGCTGGCTGCTGCCGGAAAAATGGTCCGGCTATTCGCAGCACGCCGTTGATACTTTACCCTTGCCGACGAAGCATCTTTCGGGGGCAGAAGTGCTGCGCTTCCGCGATCACGCGTTCCAAGTCTATTTTAACACTCCCGCTTATCAACAAATGGTGACACAGAAGTTCGGCCGGGAAACCGCGGAACACATCCGCCAAATGGCGTCGCATAATCTGGAGAGAAGGTATACCAGTTCATATGCAACGGATGCTGTATCGTCTCTCAGCTAGAGACGATTGCTAGAAATAAGTGAGTTAAATGCTAGGGTTTGACCGAGCTTTCTTTCGGATTTCTCACTGAGAGTTCGCTCGTTTTATATCCTGTGGCATTTTCTTCTAGGTTATTGCGGTGGGTGCAAAATAGAACAAGTCCAGAAGGGTGTTTTGCAATGGTAGATAGGCAAAAACTGATTCTGAAGATTAATGGCAAGGTGCTTCCCGATAGCAACCGGGATCTATCGGAAAAAGAATTTTTACTGGCACAAGCCACTTGTGACCGAATTCGCAGCTTGGTTGCCCAGCGCGACGATTACGTTCGAGAAAATAGCCTCGATCCGCTTTTTTGTTATGCCGATGCCAATTGGTCCGTTCATGCCGCCAACGATTACCTTCAAACCTTTAAAGAAGTCTCTCAATGTCGGTATGAGATTATTAATAGGCTGCGTTTTTTTACGCAGTTTTTTTCCGGCTATTCTTTGAGACACGCCAAGGATGCCCACGGTTTGCCCTCCTTTGAACCATTGACAGAAGACGTTAATTTGAAAATTGCTGCGGATATGAAGGAGCCTGATTTCTGGGTACACCGTTGGGTTGACCTAGTATCAGGCATTCCCTATGACTATGTGTTTTCGCCGCCTAGGTTATTAGGGGAAGTGGGATGGGATGTTTCGGGAGTGGTGGTCAATCACGATACATGCGTTTACCAAGAACGGGTCAATCTTCTTTACGAGGCAGGTATCTATGATTGGCTTAACAAACAACTTTCACGCAAAGGTTGTGTTAGAGTTCTCGAGATTGGTGGTGGATATGGCGCTCTCGCTTACAAAATTAAGCTCCTGTTTCCTCAGTGTAGCTATTGGATATGTGACCTGCCGGAATCTCTATTGTACTCTGCTCTGTATTTAACAATTAATCGCCCCGACGTTAGACACGGATTTGCCGAGGAAAGTCCCGGCGGGTTTACCTACCTACCCAATTATATGTTAAACGGGCTGGACAGAGATTTTGATCTGGTAATTAATACCCTATCATTTTCTGAAATGTCTGAATTGCAGCTTAGAGTTTATTTGGAGAAGACAAAAGATATCAATAAAGCCGGAATTCTATTCGAGCAAAACCAAGATAATACCCATGCAGGGTTTATAGATACCAAGGAAATTATTGGGGACTACTTTGAGTACTCTAAACCATTACGACTGAGTAGCGTAAGCAACCTTACCGAGGGTTCGGCCCACGCGTGGACTAATGACTCTCTAATCATGAATATTGGCCCTAACGAATAAAAAAAATGACAAGATCGATTTCACTAATTGAAAGTGTTCTATGAGTCATCCTTTAGATCCACAGTCGATTTCAGTAAAGCGCAATTTTGTTTGTGAGAATAGCCGGTTCTCGATATTTCTGGATGATCTCTCGTGTCAAGGATGGCGCTCCATCGCGGATTATCTGGTAGTTGCCCCGAAGCAGCTTGCCGGTAATCTCGTCGCGGGCGTGGCGGTGCTGCCGATCGTCGATGACAAAATAGGATTGTTACGCATCTACAGGCATGCAATCCAATGTTATCTGTGGGAAATTCCCAGAGGCTTCGTCGAGCCTGGTGAGCCGGATCGGAGCGCCGCACTCCGTGAGCTGGCAGAGGAGACTGGATTGGCATGCGCGGAAGATGATCTTGAGTCGTTGGGAATCGTTGCGCCAGAGCCAGGAGTACTTGCCGCAAGGGCACATCTGTTTGTTGCGCGCCGCTGCAAGAGAGTCAGACCCTTCAGCGTAGAGGAATTCGGCCACATAGATTTTCGTTTGTTTGATCCGGCACAGGTGTTAGCTTTACACCGAGCCGGTGAAATACAGGATTCCACTACGCTTCTCGCTTACTGTCTACACAGCGGCAGGTTGACCGGGTGATTAATTCCAAAGTTTTGAAATATGGCAGCGGCGCTCTGGTGATGCGTCCCTTGGGATTTCTATCGTCCAGTATCAGGCGCCGCAATATTATCTGGGCGCTGGCGGTCCGGAGTTTCCAGAACCGTTTTATCGGCACTGGCGCGGGCGCGGCCTGGAGCGTGATATCTCCCCTGGCCACGGTGCTCGTCTACTGGCTGGTCTTTTCCCTTGGTTTCAAGGCCACAGGGCCAAAGGGCATGCCCTTCGCGGTTTATTTCATGTCCGCGTTTTTGCCCTGGACCTTCGTCAGCGAGGCGCTGTCTTCCTCCGTCGGTGCGGTGGTGGCCAATCGGCATCTGGTCAAGAAAATGGTCTTTCCCACCGAAGTCTTGCCGATGGTAGAGATACTAGCCTCGACTTTTGCCCATCTCATTCTGCTTATTTTCACGATTCTTCTCCTTCTCGTCCACGGCGTTGTACCCGGTTGGTGGTCGTTGCAAATCGTTTACGCTTATTTGTGCGCGGTGTCGCTGTCCCTGGCGATCGGCTGGCTCCTTGCCGCAGTCAATGTATTCCACCGCGATGTCGGTCCGTCATTGACGACGGCGCTGAATTTCTGGTTCTGGTCGACCCCCATCGTATGGAGCGTGGATATGTTACCCGAGTCGTGGCGACCCCTGCTAAACCTCAATCCCATGTTTCACATCGTGGAAAGCTATCGCGCCGCGCTTCTCTACGATCGTCCGGTTTGGTCCGACGCGAGCCAACCGCTGGTTTTCTGGACCCTGGTGGTCTTGTTGGGAATGGGCGGTGCCTATGTTTTCCGGCGGTTGAAACCAGAATTTGCTGACGTGCTGTAATGGGTATCCATGAACGAAACCGCCATCATCGTTAAAGACGTTAGCAAGAAATATCGCCTGTTCGACAGCGCCAGAGACCGGCTGAAAGAGGCGCTACACCCTTTTTCCAAGCGCTACCATCGGGAATTCTGGGCGCTTAAGGGGGTAAATTTTGAGGTGCCGCGAGGGCAAACCGTCGGCATCTTGGGGCGCAACGGCTCCGGCAAATCGACTCTGTTGCAAATCATCGCTGGCACCATGCAGCCGACCAGCGGTGAAGTGATCGTCAATGGCCGGGTCTCGGCTCTCCTCGAACTCGGTGCGGGTTTTAACCCGGAGTTTACCGGCCGGGAGAATGTGCTCTTTCAAGCCCAGGTCGTGGGGCTATCCGATGAGGAGATCAACAGGCGGCTTCCAGAGATCGAAGCCTTCGCCGACATCGGTGAGTTTTTCGACCAGCCTGTGAAAATCTACTCTTCCGGCATGTTTATGCGGGTGGCCTTTGCGGTGGCCATCAACGTCGACCCGGACATCCTCATTGTTGACGAAGCGCTGTCTGTCGGCGATGCGAAGTTTCAGCACAAGTGCTTTCAGACCTTTAGGCACTTCCTCGATTCCGGCAAGACTCTGGTGATTGTTT
>CAMLCX010000287.1 GCA_946478635.1 uncultured Pseudomonadota bacterium | reverse complement strand
CCTTTGCATCGATATGCCGGGCGTCGCCGACGCGCCGCTTCCCGGATCGGAGAATGCCGAGCGACTTTGGGATGCCATTTTCGATTACATCGCGAGCCGGCCTGATCTCGACGTGAATCGGGTGGGGATTCACGGCGGCAGCACGGGCGGTTACTGGGCCACTAAAGTCGCGCATACCCATGCGGAAAGATTGCGCGCAGCGGTGAATCAGGGCGGCCCGGCGCATTTTGCCTTTAGGGCGGATTGGATCGTCAAGGCGCAGCGCGGCGAATATCCGTTCGAGCTCGGCGAGACTCTGGCATGCGCCTTCGACCGTTCTTCTGGCGAAGAATGGATCGAGTACGCGCCGAAATTATCACTTCTCACCCTGGGCATACTGGATAAACCCTGCGCGCCGCTGCTGTGTGTCAACGGCGTGAATGATTCGGTGTTCCCGATTGCCGACATGCATCTCCTGCTCGAACATGGCAATCCGAAATCATCGCGGTTTTATTCTGGCGGCCACATGGGCGGCGGCAATTCACAGGCGGTGATTATCGAGTGGCTGAAACAAAAGTTGGCGGCGTGAGCCTCGGAAAATTCTTTTGCGCGGCGCCCTAGCGCAGATTTTGCTGCTGGCGCAGGCGATCCAGATCCTGCTGGGTTTGATTGCGGCGGATCTGGTCCTGTAGAAAGTCGATGCGCTGCTGGCGTTGCAGATTGTCTATTTGTTGTTGCTGGCGGAGCGGGTCTGACTCGTGTTGGATGCGGTTAATCTGCTCGTCGGTTTGCAGGCGTTGCAGTTGCTGGTCGTTCTTTAACTGATCGAGTCGTTGCTGTATTTGATCGGCTTGGGGCTTTTGCTCTTTTGAACCGTCCGGCTTCGATTGCCTGATCTGCTCCAATTGCTGCTGTGACTGACTCGACTGCTGGTCGCCTTTCAAATTCTCCAGCTGTTCCTGACGCTTCAATACCCTTTTTTTTTCTTCCTGCCGCGATTTGGTTTGTTCCTTCAGAAGGTCTTCGACTGGATCCGCGGCCGCAGGCAGATAACTTGCCGAACCTAGGACGACGACGATGGCGGAGACACCCAGCAAGCTGACGGCACCTTTCATCACAAAATAATGTAATCAGACTACCGAGCTGTTGGCAACATGGAAAAATCGACCAGTTTTTCCGGTTCCAGGGTTTCGGGTATCGGCCGTTCCTCGCGCAGGAGGGATAGATAGCCGCGCACTTTTTTGAGGTCCATGCTGCCGTCAGCCGAGAGAATTCCCGTCACGGTCTCGTAGGAATGTTCCGCTTCGCCCGGCGTGATCTTGTAGCGCGCCGCGATCATCTTGACGGCTTCGGCGCGGTTGGCCCGTTGCCACGCAACCGCGGCCATGACTGCGGCGATGGTTTTCCGCACGCGCTCGCGGTTGCTGCGGATTTCCGCTTGGGAGGTGAACAATCCGACATAGGGGATATCGGCCAAGTCGCCGAGAAAGAGAAACTTCCTGTAGCCGAGGGAAACCGCTTTGTCGTCGAATGGCGGGCTCAGAACCGCCCCTGCCACCTGGTTGCTCGTGAGCGTGGCAAAGCTATTGGATGTTCCGCCGGTGGTGACCAAGCCGATTTGCTTTTCGTCCAGGCCGAGCTTTTTGAATCCGGCGCGAGCGAAGTAATAGGGCGATGAGCGAACGTCCGAAATGGCTATCTTCTTGCCGATCAAATCCGCTGCGCGATAGATGTCCTTGTGGGTGACCAAAATCCAGGGCGTGTCCCTGTAGAGCGATAACACGACCACCAGCGGCAGGCCTGACACCGCGGCTGAAATGGCCGATTGAGGCGAGGTGAAGAAATGGATATTGCCGTTCAAGATTGCCTGGGGCGCGATCACGGAACGCATCTGAATGTATTCGACGTCAAGGCCGGCTTTGACATAAAAACCTTTTTCCCTGGCGATGTCGAAGGGCAGGGTCGAAACAGCGGACGACGGGTAACCGATGCGGACTTTCTGTAAGCTTTCCGCGGAATGGCTAGAGCACGGGAACAGTAACCCAACAAAAATGGCAATTAGAAGCAGATGGACGATCCTCGCGGAGCTGCGGGCAGCGGATATCATTCTACATCCCCGTCATTCCATAATAGACCGCGCAGTTATCCCAGAGAATCTTGCGCTTGTCGTCGTCGGCAATGGGTAGCTGTAAAAACCGTTCGACGGCACGCGGATATTTCGTGTCGACGTGGGGAAAGTCGGTGGAAAAGACCAATCGCTCGTTGCCGAGAAAATCGATGGCGTATTTCACGGGCTCCTCGTCGCATTCGACGGAAGCGTAGCATTGCGACTTGAAGTAGTGGCTCGGCGGATTCTTGAGCTCGGGCGCCCATTGGTCGCCGTACAATTCCCAATGCTCGTCGAGACGCCACATGAGGAAGGGCAGCCAGCCGCAGTTGCCCTCGAGAAACGCGACGCGCAATTTGGGATGACGATGCAAGACCCCACCGCCGCAAAAACTGCCGACGGCGAGCATCTGTTCGACGGGATGAGAAAAGGTGTGGCGCAGCATGAAGTCGTAGCCGAACTGTTCACCCGCCTGGCGTGCCGCCGATGTGTTCGACTCGTGGAAGCCGAGCGGCACGCCCAGATCTTCGAGGGTCGACCAGAGCGGTTCGTAATAGGGATCATGCCAGTTACGGCCATTGACGATGTTGGCGCGCAAAAAGATCGCGCGAAAGCCCAGCCGTTCCACGCAGCGGCGCGTCTCGGCGATGGCGTCGGTGATATTGAAAGGAGAAATCATTCCGGCACCCATGAGCTTGCCAGGATCGGTCTGGCAAAAGTCATAGAGCCAGTCGTTGTAAGCGCGCGCGAGCGCGGCGGCGAACTCGCGATCCAAATCGGGAATGCTGAGCACGTTCAGCCCGCGGCTCGGATAGAGAATCGCGAGATCGATTCCTTCTTCCGCCATGGCGTCGAGCTGCACCTGGGCCGTCCAGCCGCGCTCGCAGTGCGGCTGGAAGAGTTTCTGGTTCTTGTGAAAAATGTGACCCGCGGGCGGTAGCGTTCCCGCAGGCGGATCGACGGGCCGGCCCCACGCGCGGCCATCGGGACCGACCAAGCGCAAATCGCGCACGTGATCGGTCGTGCCGACTGGCGCCAGGTGTTTGAACTTCTTGTCGATATAGCGCTGCCAGAGATCGGCGGGCTCGAGAATGTGCATGTCGCTGTCGAGAACTTTGAAGCCGTGATTGGCCATGGGTTACCTCGAATTTGTTTAAAATCATTTAAACCATTTCAACCGTTCAAGCCGTTCGCGACTCCCCACCATCATTGAAGCCTCCGAAATACGGTTTGAACGATTTGAACGGCTTGAACATTTTGAACGCGTTCATTCTACATCCGGGTGCGTCGAAATATACTTGGCTGCCTGTGCCGGGTCGATGTCGGCTCTTAATTGCACATTCGCGGCTTCCTCTTGAAGCTGAAAGTTGACGGTATATGCGGACTTATTATCCCAACCGCGATTCAGGCCTTCGATAAGACGTTGCTCCGCGATGCTCGCGAGGGGGAGAGGAACGTTCAGCTCGCGCCCCAGCGCCGTCGCTAAACCGACGTCTTTACGCAACAGTTTTAACGGGAATGTGTCGGTCTCGTAGTTGTTGCGGAACACGGTCTGCGGCACTTGAACATGGAGCACGTGCATGCGCCCGACCATGCCGCGGCGAACGCATTCCCAGAGCGCCTTGGTGTCGACGCCCGCTTTAACGCCGAGCGTGAGTCCTTCGGCAATCGCTTGGGATATCGTGCTGTTGATCATTTGATGCACAAGCTTGCAAATACTGCCCGCGCCCAGCGGCCCCGCGTGCAAGACCTGATCGCCAAAGGCGCGCAGAACCGGCAGGGCGCGATCGAAGATTTCTTTGTCACCGCCGACCATGACTTCGTGAATGCCGCGTGCGGCGCCCGGCTGGCCGGAGGCGACGGGGGCATCGAGCACGAATGCTCCTTTGGCGCGAAAAAGCGGTTCGAGACGGCGGATGAGCGACGGCGGATTGGTTGAGGTATCGATATAGATTGAATTCGGACGTATGCCTTGCAGAATTCCGGTAGCGCCGCAGGCAACCTGCTCGACATCGCCAGGCATCGGCAGGGCCGTGATGATAATGTCGCTCTGCCGCGCCAGCGCGGTTGCTGAATCGGCGACCTTGGCGCCGGCCGCTTCGAACGGACGCGTGGCTTCGGCGCGAAGATCGTAAACAATCAGTGGGAAGCCGGCACGCTGGATATGGCTGGCGACGGGCCCGCCCATGTTGCCCAAGCCGATGAAACCGACAGTTTCCATTGTCACTCCTGCTCACCGTGTTACTGCAACAGCTTATCGCAGAAGCCTGATTGAAGTGTCAATGTGTGGCCGGCGAGCGCGTTATGGTGAACCCGCAGGGAACATGCAACATCTCATTTTCTCGGCTTTGTCGTTAGCCGTGATTCTGATAGAAGTCGTTCGACAACTGAAAGGAGCGGAGATCTTATGGGCCACATGATGAACGGCAAATGGGTGAACGATGATCGCATCCCCGCCGACGCGCGCGGCCATTTCCAACGGGCCGACTCGCAGTTCCGCCATTGGATCACCGCCGATGGCAGCGCCGGGCCATCCGGAAGCGGTGGCTTTAAGGCCGAGGCCGGACGGTATCATCTCTTCGTTTCGTACAACTGTCCCTGGGCGCACCGAACGATTATTTTTCGCAAATTGAAACGGCTCGAAGAAGTGCTTTCGATGTCCCTGGCGGATAAACCTAAAACTGCGGGTTGGGCGTACGCGGGCGTGATCGATGATTTTCAGCCTGAAGGGGACGGCGTCTTTCGCTTGCATCAGGTTTACGCGGCAGCGGACCCGGGTTACACGGGCAAAGTGACGGTGCCGACCTTGTGGGACCGCGAGCGTCGCACAATCGTCAATAATGAGTCGTCGGAAATCATCCGTATGTTCAACAGCGGTTTTCGCGCCCACACCGAAGTGAGCTACGATTATTATCCGGAATATTTGCGCGGCGAAATTGACCGCGTAAACGACTTCGTCTACAGCCACTTTAATAACGGCGTCTACCGGGCCGGCTTCGCGCGCAGCCAGGAAGCCTACAATGATGCGGCACAGAAGGTATTTGTCTGCCTGGATCAAATGGAAAAGTGGCTCGGAGAGCGGCGCTATTTGGCCGGCGATCGGATCACCGAGGCCGATTGGCGCGGGTTCCCGACGCTGCTGCGTTTCGATCCGGTCTATCACGGCCACTTTAAATGCAACCTGCGGCGCGTGCAGGATTATCCGAACCTGTCTAATTATTTGCGCGAGTTGTATCAATGGCCAGGGATCAAAGAGACGTTCGACTTACAGAGAACAAAGGCGGGTTACTACAGCCAGCTCAACGTCAATCCCACCGGCATCGTGCCCCTCGGACCGGACATGAGCCATCTCGATTCGCCACATGATCGGGGGCGGCTAAAGGCTTCGGATTGAGAGAATAGCCGCAAAGAACGCAAAGTTAGACTTGTCGCTTCGCTGTTTTCATCTTTGCGTTCTTTGCGGCCAATCCTGTTCGGTTTTTGCGTCGCCGCGAGTTAAATCCGATTCACCGTCTGCGGGCCGACTTTTTCGATAGTCACGCGGATGATCACGCGTTTTTCGTCGGCCATCTGTTTCTTATAATCGTCCCAGTTTTTGTGCTCGCCGCGCACCTGCTTGTACCAGTAAATTAGCGTATCCAGCGCCGCGGGTTGCTCGATGATTTCCGCGGTGCCATGAATCTGCACGAACTTCGAGCCGCTGTATTGCTCACCGAAGATCAGCATGGACACGCGCGGATCGCGGCGGATATGCTTTATTTTGTAGGTCGTGCCGCGCGAGGTGATGATCACGCGCCCCGCGGCGTCAATGCCGGGCGTGACGAAAGTCATTTGCGGCCAGCCGTCGTTTTGCCTTACCGCAATACAAGCCCGGTGATTTTCCTGTAAAAATTTCTGTGCATCTGCGATTTTCATACCGGCCTCCAAGTGATTGGCTTAATGCTATATCCGGAATTCACGACCAAAGCTGACAGTTAGTTTATTAACCATGCCCGTTGGTTCCCCAGGTTCGACCGTCGATCCATAATTTGGCCAATTCCAACGCATAGGCGTCGGCTTGTCGCTGGGTATCGAAAGTCGCACGGCGCCGGCCGAAGATCGGGATGCGCTTTTCTTTCTTGCCTTCGATCACGACAATCGTCGCTCGCGCCATCCATTCACGGGAGCGAATTTCGTCGGATTCAAGCTCGACCCGGTGGTTGCGGTACGTCCTGACGCGCATGACTCGCCCAAGTTTTTACTGTCCAGTTTCGTAGAGAAATAGAGCCACTCCCGCGATACTAGTGGACTGTAACGGTTGGTTCAGCGTCTAAAATCGCGGAGCCCTTCGACACAGCTCAGGGCGAACGGAGAAAGGAAAAACCGTTCGTGGTGAGGCGCAGCCTGTCCTGAGCTAAGCCGAAGGGAA
>CAMLCX010000286.1 GCA_946478635.1 uncultured Pseudomonadota bacterium | reverse complement strand
TCGAAAGGCGATTTCCTCGACGTTGGCGATTTGCCGGCGGAGCTGCGCGGCGCGGCATCGAAGCCGGAGCCGCGCGGACTAAAAGGAATCTCCCGCGAGTCCACCGGAGTGGTGGAAAAACGAACCATCGCCGAGGCCCTCGCCACAACCGGCGGCAACGTCACGCGAGCGGCTAAGCTCCTGGGCATCAGCCGGGCCACACTTCAAACCAAGATGAAACTCTATCGCCTCCGTCAAACGAAATCCTGAGTTCGGCCAGTTGGTTCCTTCGGTGCCTGGTCCGTTAGACACCCTAATCGAGGCGCCTAACGGCCTGGGCAGTTTCCCCTCCCTCCATCTGTAATCCCGCTGCAGTTTTCTCCATAAACGCAAAAATAGTTTGCCCCGCGCCGATCATTGAACCGATCCGAGGATATATCCCGGCATGGCATGTCCGTTGCTCTGTTCGGCAATCGACGAAGAACGAATGAATCTATTTTCCGCCTGGTTCGCGGCAACGGATTGGAGAAAATAGCAATGAGCCTATGGATCATAAAAGGATCGGATTTTGTCGATGCCTTAAAACGGGCGTTCCAGAAACACGATCGAGAGAACCTGAATTACCTGATGACGGAATTTAGCATCGCGGATCACGGCGTGACCAAGCGTCAAAAATTCAAATTTGTCGATGGTCCATCGAATCAAGCGATCGCTGCAAAGATCGCGGGAAGAAGTGGCCGGCGTTCCGCGGTCAAGGATCGACGAAAAACTCTGATCCTCATTCGAACTCGAAATTTTAAGGCACCCTGATCTTATTGTGGCCATTCCTTCTTAGGGCACCGACCTGCTTGCCTCCGGGCACGAATCCAGGCTTACTTCATCGACTGTCGCCAGCGGTCCCGCGCCAATACCGGAGAATTTTGCGAGGGCGCGCAGCCCGTTGAAAATTTCTCTTGAATTATGGGTCCTTTTTGCCGAAATATAAGCGTCAACGAGCTGAAGTGACTTCCATGGCGGACGGCAGATACATCGACACGCTGAAAGAGCCGGGCTTTTTTGCGTTTTTCTGGACGCAATTTCTCGGCGCGTTCAACGACAACTTTTTAAAAATCGTGGTCTCATTCGTGGCTTTGGATCTCGCGGTCAATGGCGGACCGGGCTATGTCGAGATCATCGCCTTCTTGTTCATTCTGCCCTCAGCTTTGTTTTCTGGGTATGCCGGGCATCTGGCGGACGTGTACAGCAAGAGATCCATCCTGGTCGCGGTGAAAATGTTCGAAATCGGCATCATGGTTCTGGCGATCGCGGCATTCTTCACAGGCCACCTCCGGTCCATGCTCGCACTGGTTTTTCTGATGGGCCTTCACGCGACATTTTTCAGTCCGGCCAAGTACGGCATTTTGCCGGAAATGCTGCCCGACAAAGATCTTTCCCGCGGCAACGGTCTGTTGGAAATGAGCACGTTCATGGCGATCATCCTCGGCACCTCGGTGGGCAGCGCCATTTTTTCGGTTTGGAAGGACCATCTGCCGCTGATCGGTGTCTTGATGTTGGCGATTGCGATCCTGGGCACGATGACGAGCCTGGGGATCGCGCGCGTTCCGCCATCCGGCGCGGCAAAACTCTTTCTTTTGAATCCATTCGGGGAAATCGCCGAAGGCTTGCACCGATTACGCCGCGATAAACCGTTGTGGCTCACCGTGATCGGCATCTCTTATTTCTGGTTCCTTGGTGCGCTCGTGCAGATCAACATGCTTTTTTTCGGCAAGGAGTTGCTCCACCTCGATGAATTTCATATCGGCCTGCTCGGCACATTCCTAGCGATCGGCATCGGCTTGGGCAGTCTCGCGGCCGGCCGCCTTTCCGGTGACCATATCGAACTGGGCCTGGTTCCGCTGGGCTCGGTCGCCATGGGCATATTCCTCGGCTTGGTTGCGCTCGCCGCGCCCTCCTATGCGCACACGGCCATGGCCCTGGTCGGCCTCGGTTTTTCGGCGGGTTTATTTGCTGTGCCTTTAAATGCATATCTGCAGCAAAAAGCCGGTCGTGAAGAAAAAGGCCAACTGATCGCGACCAACAACTTCATGAATACCATCGGCATCGTTCTCGCGGCGGCGATCCATTGGCTGTTCAAGACGCCGCTGCAATTCACCCCTGAGGCGATCATTCTGCTGACAGGTTTGCTGACCTTGGGCGGCACTATCGCGATTCTTTATTTCCTGCCCGACTATTTCGTGCGCTTGATTCTCTGGCTGTTCACCCACTCGATTTATCGCATGAAGATCGTCGGCGCGGAAAACATGCCGCTCAACGGCCCGGCGTTGCTGGTGTCGAATCATGTTTCGTTCGTCGACGCGTTTATGGTCGGTGGGGCATTACCGCGACTGGTTCGTTTCATGCTGCACCGCGAATATTACGAGCTCAAAGGATTGAATTGGTTTTTTCGCCTCATGCACTCGATTCCCGTGTCAGCAACCAACCGGCGCGACATCGTTCAATCGCTCAAGCACGCGCGCAACGAATTGGACAAAGGGCACGTGGTTTGTATTTTCGCCGAAGGCGCCATCACTCGCACCGGCCGGTTGCTTCCCTTCAAACGCGGCTTTGAAAAGATCGTCGAAGGAACCAACGTCCCGATCATACCGGTTCATCTGGACCAGCTCTGGGGCAGCATATTCAGCTTCAAAGAAGGGCGTTTTTTCTGGAAGTGGCCGAAGCGCTGGTTCTACCCAGTGACGGTCTCGTTCGGATCGCCATTACGCTCCAACGCCACCGTCCACGAAGTTCGCAGCGCCGTCGCCGAACTCGAGAGCCAAGCCTTCGAACATCGTCCCAGCGCCGCCGAATTGCTCCACACAAGATTCATTCGAGCCGCGAAACGGCACTGGTTTGCCTTTTGTATGGCCGACACCACAGGCATGGAGCTGACATATGGCAAGACGCTGATCGGTGGCCTGGTGCTGTCCCACTGGGTAAAACGGCGCTGCCCGACAGAGTCCATGGTTGGCATTCTTTTGCCGGCATCCGTCGGCGGAGCGCTTGCCAATATTGCGGTCCTTCTCGCCGGCAAAGTTCCGGTTAACTTGAACTTCACGGCCGGACGCGAAGCGATGGCTGCGGCCGTTGAGCAGTGCGGGATCCGAACGATTCTAACGTCCAGAATCTTTCTGTCAAAAGCCAGCATGGAAAAGACCGAGGGCATGGTCTTTCTCGAAGAAATCCGAAAAGACTTTTCGTCGCTGCAAAAACTCGCCGCCGCCGTGAAAGCATTCCTTCTCCCCGCCTCCTGGCTCAACCGCCGATATTTCAAGACTCAGAGACCCAACGATCTCGCCACGGTCATTTTTTCCAGCGGTAGCACGGGCACGCCCAAAGGTGTGATGCTGTCGCATCGCAATATTGTTTCGAATGTCGAAGGCATAGGTCAGGTCATTCACTTTACCTCCGACGATCGCATCATGGGCGTGTTGCCGCTGTTTCATTCCTTCGGATTCACCGGGACGCTCTGGCTGCCGTTGCTCGCCGACTTTGGCGTGGTTTATCATCCCAATCCCACCGACGCCAAGACGATCGGCGAAACGGTGCGGAAGTACAAAGCCACGCTTTTGATCAGCACATCGACGTTTTTCGGCGGATACCTGCGCCGCTGCGCTAAAGAAGAATTTGCCTCGCTCCGTTATGTGATCGCCGGCGCGGAGAAGCTTCGCGAGCCGGTCGTCCGGGGCTACCGGGAAAAATACGGCATCACGATTCTGGAGGGCTACGGTTGTACCGAGCTCGCGCCGGTCGTTTCGGTGAACACCAGCGATGTAGATTATCGCAGCGAGAAACAAATTGGCTATAAACCTGGCACGGTCGGCCAGCCGCTTCCCGGCGTTGCGGTTAAGATCGTCGACCGGGACTCCGAGCATCCATTGCCTCCCGGCGAAGAGGGCTTGCTTCTCGTGAAGGGCCCGAATTTGATGCTTGGTTACCTTGGCCAACCCCACCTCACCGATCAGTCGCTGCGCCATGGCTGGTATGTTACCGGCGACATCGCGGTGCTGGACGAGGACGGTTTCATTCGAATCGTCGATCGGATTTCCCGCTTCAGCAAGATCGGCGGCGAAATGGTGCCGCACGTGAAAGTCGAAGAGACGATCAACGAAGTTTTAGGCAGCGCGGCAGCGGCCGTTACCGCGCTGCCCGACGAGCAGCGCGGCGAAAAACTCGTGGCGTTCTATGCGCAGAACGGTATCAGCAGAGAAGAACTCTGGGACAAATTGAACCAGTCCAACTTGCCGAAGCTGTGGATACCCAAACGCGAAAATCTCTATGCCGTCGACTCCCTGCCGCTGCTCGGCTCCGGCAAAGTTGATTTGCGGGAAATCAAGGCCATGGCCCAGGAGCGAGTTCAGCGGCCTGGATCCTAAAGAACTCCTTCGGCCGGTCTCGCGGACTGCGTGAGGTTCCGATGATCTCTGTGGACAAGATCAACCAAGCATTCGATCAGGCAACGCGGGAGTTCCGCGACTCCCCGGAGTATCAAGTTCTGGTTTCCGGTCGCGCCTCGTCTGAAGCAGCGCGCGAATTTCTCCGCAACGTGTTTCGCACCCACTATTTATCCTCGCATATCGTCGCGCTGTGCTTTGCTTCGCTGCCGTCCACTGCCGCCGAATTATTGAAAGAAAATCTCCTGGAAGAGATGGGCCGCTCGGAGGACGAGAAACCGCACTCGGCGCTGCTGCTGGAGTTGGCGCGCGGCATTGGCTTCGCTGAAAATGAAATCGATCGATTGATCGCCGAGGCGCGCCAGCGGGTCGCCGTCTTCTGCGCCACCCGCGTGCCGGTGGCGACCTTGCGCGAGCTCTGCCTGTCCGTGCTGCTGGAAACCATGTGCTTCGAGTTCATGCTGTCGCGCTGCTCGAGCGAGATCGCCGGCGCGCTCATCGGTAAGTATGAATTCGCGAAGCCGGCGCTGCGCTGGTTCGAGCTGCACTCCGAGGTGGATATTCGCCATGCCGAAGAAGGCGTGACTATTGTTATAGACTACTTGGCGTTTCATCACATCTCCGATGATTTGTTCGATCACATCGCGCGCTTCACGCTGGGCGACCGTCTCTTTGTGCGTCATTACTTTCCGCCGATCTCCCGGCAGCGCACGCGTGCCAGAAGCGAGCCGGCGAAAGCAAAGCGAATAGAATCCATGACTATTTATCAACTGCGCATCCCGTTCCATCAGTCCTTTCGCCATGCGCTGCAAAGCCGCGAAGAGAGCGACGCCGTCATCGTCAAAGTGACCGATGGCGAGGGACGTAGCGGTTTCGGTGAAAGCCTGCCGCGTTCTTATGTCACCGGCGAAACAACCGATTCCATGCTGGCGCACGTCAGAGAGCGATTGGCTCCGGCAATTTTCGCCGAAACCTTCGCGCCAGGATGGGAAACTCTCGAGTATCTTCAAGCCGCGCTGCCGAAATGGACTGAAGTCGACAAAAACCACCGCGACGTCGTCGCCTGGAATACCGCCTTTTGCGCAGTCGAACTAGCACTGCTAGATTGGAGCCTGCGCGCCGATCATTGCGCGCTCGCGGACCTGCTTCCACCGGTCCGCGCCGAAGTGGTTTATAGCGGCGTGATTTCGGCGGACACGGCGGCGGACGCCGCCGCGCTTGCCAGGAGAATGGCGCGGCTCGGCCTGCGGCAAATCAAAGTAAAAGTCGGTACCGGCGACGACATTGCGCGTCTGGAAGCTGTCCGCAGAGCCGCCGGGGTGGGAGTCGAGCTCCGCGCCGACGCCAACGGCGCATGGAGCGCGAGCGAGGCCATCGCAAATCTTCAGCAACTCGCCAGATTCAAGTTGCAGGCAATCGAGCAGCCCGTCGCAGCCGCCGATCTTGCCGGCATGAAGCAAGTGCGCGAGGAAGGCGGTATTCCGGTAATGGCGGATGAATCGCTCATCACGCTTGAACAGGCGCGCCGCCTGATCGAGATGAAAGCCGCTGACTATTTCAACATCCGATTATCCAAATGCGGCGGCATTGCCGGCAGTCTGGCCATCGCCCGGCTCGCCCAGGACGCCGGCATCAAAATTCAAGTCGGCGCTCAGGTGGGCGAAACGGGAATTCTCTCGGCTGCCGGGCGCGCGTTCGCGGCGCACTTGCCCGCGCTCGCCTTTGCCGAGGGTTCCTTTGGCACCTGGCTTCTCAGCGAAGATGTCACCTTCGAAAACGTCGCGTTCGGCTTGGGCGGCCGGGCGCCGCTACTAAAAACTCGCGGCCTGAGCGTCATAGTGAAGGAAGACGCCCTGGAACGCTTTGCGAGCGCGAAGCTCGAGCTGCGCCGGTAGAACCCATGGGCGTGCTCTTGAAAGCCGCGGCGTATCTCGCCGGCCGTCAATGGACGCGCCGGCAAAGCCTCACCAGCAAACCGGAAGAAATTCAGAATCAGCTGCTTCTCGATATCATCAAGCGAAATCGCGCCACGCGCTTCGGACGTGATCGTAGCTTCGACAAGATTCATTCTCTGAGAGAATATCGCGGATCG
>CAMLCX010000285.1 GCA_946478635.1 uncultured Pseudomonadota bacterium | reverse complement strand
CGACTCGATATGTTCTGTGCTGAGGGTCCTACATCCCAAATATTTTATAAACCGGTTTCACGAAAATATCCCCTACGGGCGTCTATTTGTCGCAATTAAGTCGATCTAATGATCGCAGGCGTCGGGTAAATTCCGGCGTATGCAATGCGCCATTATTTTCGCTCTCCTGTTATTTCTCCCTTCGCTTCTCCACGCTCATGTCATCAAATGGGAAGGAAAATCGCTTTCGGTTTCCATCTCGACAGAGCGGCTCACAAGCATAGAGTTCCCTGAAAGTCTTCGATCTGTTTTCCTCAGCCGTTCGGATATCGCGGTCGAGAAGGAAGAGAGGTCGCTCTATGTGCGAGCGCTGGCGCCGTCAACCATGACACAACGACAACACAACGGATGTCAGCAAATAGCGTCGAATCCGGTGAATGTGAGAAATATGGAAGATGTGAAAATTGGCAAAAATCGGTTAAAAATAGAGCACTTGTGGTAAACTCCTTATTGTCTTTTAAAAATCGGGCGACGAGGGATTCGTTCTTGAAAACCGGCGCCCACACCGTGGGCCGCGGGTTCGAATCCCGCCCCCTCCGCCAAAAAACCGTTCATCGGGCGAGAAGGAATTTGGGGTGCTTGTGCTTCGATGATAGACTTGACCCCTTTACGTGTGCTTTACGTGTGCTTTACGTGTGCCTTTACGTGTGTGGTTATTTTGCGGTGACGGTGACCACGGCAGCCCGCCTGTAGCGCGGCGGCGCTGCGGATATATAAGTTGGTCCACTTGAACTTCGATAATCGACCTGACTCCGAATTTATGCTTGAACTCGTGGGTTGGAGTAGTGGAGTGCCGGGATCGTCACGCTTGCGGAAACTTTCGCGCTCTGTTTACCTAAATCAAATTCGTAGATAGAAGGGCGGTAGCGCATGGCGAATGGCGCGGCGGCTTCATTGCAGTTTCTCGGAGCGGCGGGGGGAGTTACCGGATCGAAATACTTGTTCTCGCACGGCGACGACCAGGTCTTGATCGATTGCGGGTTGTTTCAGGGGCTGAAGGAACTTCGGCAGCGAAACTGGGCGCCGCTGCCGATTGATCTGGCGCGGTTGCGCGCGGTGATTTTAACCCACGCGCATATCGATCATTCCGGTTATCTGCCGCGGCTGGTTTCCAAAGGTTACAAAGGTCCGGTGTATGCGACGCCGGGCACCTGCGATCTGCTCGGCGTGATGCTGCCTGACTCGGCGCATCTCCAGGAAGAAGAGGCGCGCTACGCCCGGCAAAAAGGCTATTCACGACATGTCCCGGCCCTGCCGCTCTATACGGTCGAAGACGCCGAGCAATCGTTGAAGCTTCTGCGCCCCCTGCGCGTTGGGGAATCCGTTGACATCATTGAAAATGTGTCATTGGACTTCGGCCGGGTCGGTCATATTCTTGGCGCGGGTGCGGCGCGTTTGTCGTTTGCAGTGAACGGCCAGCAAAGAACCTTGATGGACTCGGGCGATCTCGGCCGTTATGGCCGGCCGATTCTCAAGGATCCGGAACCGGCGGGAAACGCGGATTGGCTACTCATCGAATCGACCTATGGCAATCGCAGCCACGCAAAGGATTCGGAAAGCGAGCTGCGCGACCTGATCAAAGACACCGTCGCCCAGCGCGGCTGTCTCATTATTCCCGCGTTCGCAATTGGCAGGACGCAGGACTTGATCTACACCATTCGTAAGATGGAAGACGCGGGCGAGATCCCGGCGGTTCCGGTGCATGTCGACAGCCCCATGGGCATCGAGGCGACGGAGATTTATTGCCGCCACATCGAAGAGCACGACTTCGAAATGCAGCAACTGCGCA
Organism: uncultured Pseudomonadota bacterium; assembly: GCA_946478635.1. The sequence continues at coordinate 4,678 of CAMLCX010000285.1, read as the reverse complement.
ATCGAGAGAGTTGTCCGATCAGCTCGCGACATATGGTCGTGGACAAAACGCCTGAGCAGTCGAAGGCGATCAACAGCTTGAAAGGGCCGCTGATCATCATCTCGGCCAGCGGCATGGCGACCGGCGGGCGTGTCTTGCATCATCTAAAGCATCGCTTGCCCAATGCCGACACGACAGTGCTTTTGGCCGGCTACCAGGCGGAGGGCACCCGCGGCAGATCGCTTCAGGATGGCGCCAGGGAAATCAAAATGCTCGGCGAAGTTGTCCCGGTGCGCGCCAAGATCAAAGTCCTCGACGGTTTCTCGGCGCACGCCGATCAGGGCGAGATCTTGCGCTGGCTTCGCACCTTCAAAAAATCGCCGCGGATGACCTATATCGTGCACGGCGAGCCGCCGGCCGCCAACGCGCTCGCGGAAGCGATCCGTGAACAACTCAAATGGAACGTCGCAGTGGCAAAGCATCAGCAGGTCGTGCCGTTGGCGTGAGCGTGATCGTTTGAACTTCGATGATAACGAGCTGGGTGGCCATTGTGCCGCTGCCGACCCGATGATGAGCCGTTCATCCCCGCTCCAAACATCAGTCCCCGATCCTCGGCGATATTTGCTGGATATGTTTTCGGAGTTTGGATTAGTTTCGCTGTAAAAGGGCGGCTTGAATGCAAATCAAATATTCATCCATCGTCATCGTGCTTGTTGCGCTGGGGATCGGCCAGCTCGCGCATGGCGAAACGACCAAGCTCGTCGTTGCCTACGCTTCGCCGGCCGCGACATTCTGTCCCGGCTGGATCGCCCGGCGCGAAGGTATTTTTGCCAGGTACGACCTCGAAGTCGAAATGGTTTTGATGCAAGGCGCTTCGACTTACATGCCGGCGCTGGCGAGCGGCAATATTCAAGTGCTGTACGGCGGCGGAACCGCCGTATCGCGGGCGATTGCCACCGGCGCCTTTGATGTCACGGTGATCGCAACCGAGACCCGTTATGTTCCGCTGCGCTTGATGGTCAATCCTTCCATCCGGACTGCGGAGGATTTGAAAGGTAAAAAACTCGGAGTCGGGAGGGCCGGACTGGATGAATACGCAACCATCCTTTATCTGGAAAGCCTCAAGCTGACGCCGGGAAAAGACGTCCAGTTTGTCTACCTCGCAGGTGGGATTCCCAGCCGCGTGGCAGCACTCAAGCAAGGTCTGATCGACGGCGTCACCGTCAATCCGCCCAACGAATATGAGCTGGAAAAAGCCGGCTATCGCGAGTTGGTCAATTTTCTCGATCTCAAGATGCCCTATGCGGGCGTGCCGCACACGGTCAACCGGGCGTTTCGCGATCGCAACCGCAAAGTGGTCGAAGACTACATGACTGCCTTAGTCGAAGGCATGCATGTTTTTCGCACCAACAAGCAGAGCGGGTATCGGGCTATTATGGAATTGACCCGGCAGAAGGATCCGGTGTTGTTAGAAAGAACCTATGGCGAATACTCCAGACAGTACGATGCCATCGGCGGTGTCCCGCTTCCCTGGCAATCGGGCATTGAGAGCATGATCACCGGCTTTCATGAACGCTTCAACCCCCAAGGGATCAAGAATCGCGATGCAGCGCCATTTCTCGATCCGTCGTTTGTTCAGAAAGCCATCGAGCGGCTGAAGCTAAGCAAAAAATAATCGCAGCGACGCTGTTTTCCCGCCTGCAATTGGTTGCGCATGAGTCTATTCGCGCAAAGCGTAGCGCTCAACGCTTCTTGTAGAGCGCATCGGTAAATCCGCTCTGATCGAACTCTCTCACAAACGTCGCGTCGAAGAAATCTTCGGGCTTAAACGATTTTCCTTTGGCTTCGCCCGCCAGAATTGTTTTCAATCCTTCGACCGAGGGATATTGCTTTTTCGGCAACACCGATTCGTTCAGCATGTTTTCCCAGGTTTTTTCCAGGACTTCGCGGTCGACGCTCTGGCCTATGAATCTAGCCAACGCTCTGATCGCGGCGTTCTTGTCGGTGTAAATTCGATGCACGGCCTCGAGCTGCGATTTAACGTAGCGCCTGACGATGTCAGGATGCTCCCGAATGTATTTTTTTGTGGTCGCGGCGGCAGTGTGCTGATAGACGAGCCCAAGCTTGGGAAGATCGGCAAGTACGTTCATGCCGCGTTTTTGCGCGATGATGCTGGCGGGAGGATTGACAACGGTCGCCTGGACTCGTCCGGTCAGCGTGGCGTCCACCCGTGCGGTGGTGCTGCCGATTTGCACGAGGGTGACATCCTTGCCGGGATTGAGCCCGATTTTTGACAACGCATAACGGGCGATAAAATCAGACGCCGAGCCGAAACGGCTGATGGCGACCGTGCCTCCCTTGAGCTGCTCCGGTGTTTTGATTTCCGAGCGAGACAGCAAGTAATAATTCAAAGAAGTGACGCCGCCGACGATGAGCGTGGCATCGGAGCCGGCGATAACGGAGTTAACGACCGCCGGTCCGGCCAATTGGGCGATGGGTGTATCGGCGGAAACCAGCGCCATCACCGCAGTCGTCCCGCCGGTGAAGAACACCAACTGGACATCGAGACCGTTCTTTTCAAAGATTCCGGCGTCTTTGGCGACCCAGGCGGGCATGGCATCGCCGCTGATAGCGCTATAGCCGATATTGATCCTGGTCAGCTGGGCGTGTGCGGTGCTGTTCCATGAAATAGTTGTTAACGACAATAGGTAGATTGCAGAGACAAATATTTTCTTAGCCATTATAATGACGTCCTTTCTTTTTCTCGAATCAACGGGTTGGAAAGTTGCCGATTGTCTTGCGCGCAAAGGCTTTTGTCAAGGTGGAACCGCTCGACTCCGAAAGCTGTTGCTTTATCTTGCCGCCCTAGCTACAAAATAGACGACCTACCTTACCTTTTTATAAGGAGCACTCAATGGCACAGAAGTACGTGGACAGTTTCGGCACCCGGCAGGTGCTGAAGGTCGGAAGCGAAAGCTACGATATATTCCGGCTCGATCGGCTGGCGCAGGCGGGTTTCAAGAACGTCGCGCGCCTGCCGGTTTCGCTCAAAGTTCTGCTCGAGAATCTCTTGCGCCAGGAAGACAATCATCACGTCAACAAGGCCGATATCGAGGCTCTGGCGAACTGGGACCCGAAGGCCAAGCCGGAAAAAGAAATCGCTTTCATGCCGGCCCGGGTCTTGATGCAGGATCTGACCGGCGTGCCCGCCGTTGTCGATCTGGCGGCCATGCGCGAGGCGATGAAGCGGCTCGGCGGCGATCCAAAGAAGATCAATCCGCTTGCGCCGGTGGATCTGGTTATCGATCACTCGGTCCAGGTCGACTACTTCGGCTCGGCCGATGCGTTCCGCAAAAATTCGGAAATCGAATTTCAACGCAACGTCGAGCGCTACGCCTTCCTGCGCTGGGGGCAGATTGGCTTCGACAATTTCCGCCTGATTCCGCCCGATACCGGCATCTGCCATCAGGTCAATCTTGAGTATCTTGCGCCGGTGGTTTTCCGCGCCAAAAAGGACGGCGCGCACTTCGCCTACCCCGACACCGTGGTCGGCACGGACTCGCACACGACGATGATCAACGGTCTCGGCGTGGTGGGCTGGGGCGTCGGCGGCATCGAGGCCGAAGCAGCACTGCTTGGCCAGCCGATCATCATGCTCACTCCCGAGGTGATCGGTTTCAGATTGCACGGCAGGCTGCCCGAGGGAGCCACCGCGACCGACCTCGTGCTCACGGTTGTGCAAATGCTGCGCAAAAAAGGCGTCGTGGAAAAGTTCGTCGAGTTCTACGGTCCCGGGTTGTCAAGTTTGAGTCTCGCGGACCGCGCGACCATAGGCAACATGGGACCGGAATACGGCGCCACCATAGGCTACTTTCCGATCGACGATGAGACGCTGCGCTATTTGGAACTGACGGGCCGCGATCCGCACTTGATCAAGCTCGTCGAGACCTATGCGAAAGAGCAGGGCATGTTCCGAACCGATGCATCGCTCGAGCCGATGTTCAGCGACACGCTGGAGCTCGATCTCGGCACGGTGGTGCCGAGCCTCGCCGGACCGCGACGGCCGCAAGACCGCGTGCCGCTGACACAAAGCAAGCAGGCATTCAAGGACGCGCTGCCGTCGATGATGAAGAGCGGTGATGCCGGCAGGAGCGTCAACGTGCAGATGAACGGCGACCGCTTCCAGCTCAAGCATGGCTCCGTGGTGATCTCCGCGATCACGAGCTGCACCAACACTTCCAATCCTTCCGTGATGATCGGCGCCGGCCTCTTGGCCAAGAAAGCCTCCGAGAAGGGATTGACCCGCAAGCCTTGGGTGAAAACCAGCCTGGCGCCGGGATCCAAAGTGGTCACGGAATACTTGCAGGACAGCGGCTTGCTGCCCTATTTGGAAAAAATCGGCTTTCACATTGTCGGTTACGGCTGCACGACCTGCATCGGCAACAGCGGTCCGCTGCCGGAACCGGTGGTGAACGGCATCCAGGAAGGCGACCTTGTCGCCGCCGCGGTGCTCTCCGGCAACCGCAATTTCGAAGGACGTATTCACGCCAACGTGCGCGCGAATTATCTTGCCTCGCCGCCGCTGGTGGTCGCTTACGCTTTGGCGGGCAGCATGGACGTCGATCTCTACAACGATCCGCTGGGCAGCGACCAACAGGGCAAGCCGGTCTACTTGAAGGACATCTGGCCGTCGCCGCAG
>CAMLCX010000284.1 GCA_946478635.1 uncultured Pseudomonadota bacterium | reverse complement strand
ATGGAACTACAAAAGCTCAGCGTCAAATTTTTCGTCGAGCGCCCGGAGGCGATTCCGTTGAGCGAATTCATCGATATCTTTCACGGCTGGATCCAGGCCGGCGACGGCGATTATCACGACGTCGCCGATTACAGCCACATGCAGGGGGGACCCGGCGTCGTGCTCATTGCCAATGACGCCAACGTCAGCATCGACGAAGCGGAGAATCGGCGCGGCTTGCTGTTCAGCCAAAAAAGCCAGCTGAGCGGTTCGAACCGGGAAAAGCTCCGGCGATTATTTCGCGCGGCGTTGGAAAACTGCCGCAAGCTCGAAGAAGAGCCGGCGCTGCGGGGGAATTTGCGCTTTGCGGCGAATGAAGCCGTGCTTTCGGTAAACGACCGGCTGATGGCGACGAATTCGGAACAAGCGTTCGACGAGATCAAGGGCGATATCGATTCGGTGGCGCAAGAGCTCTTCGGCGGCGCGGAGATGAGTTGCGAACGCAATACTGATCCGCGCCAGCGCTTGAACGTCCGGATGAAGACTTCCGCGCCCATCGACCCGCGCAAGGCGTTGGAGAATTTGCAGCCTATTTAGAGAAGGGATTTCCGCATCATGCAGGCAAAATTACCGGAAGAGCTGGCCGCCGCGAATAATTTCTCCACGACCGATTTGCTGTCGTGGAGTTTTGCGAAGTTTCATCCGCGCCTGGCGCTCGCTTGTTCCTTTCAAGCCGAAGGATCGGTGCTGATCGATCTGATTCACCGCCTGCGCGGCAGCGATTTCCGCGTATTTACGTTGGACACCGGCCGGCTCAATCAGGAAACCTACGATTGCATGGAAGCGGTTCGCGCGCGCTACGGAATCGAAATCGAATCGTTCCTTCCAGATGCCGCACAGGTCGAAGACATGGTGCGGCAGCATGGGGTGAACCTGTTCTACGATTCCATCGAACGGCGCAAGCTGTGCTGCGGCATCCGCAAGGTGGAGCCGCTCAAACGAGCTTTGAGCGGCCTGGACGGTTGGATGACCGGCTTGCGCAGGGAGCAGGGGGTGACGCGCGCGCAGGCGCAAAAAATCGAGATCGACCACGAGCACGGCGGCATCGTGAAACTCAATCCACTCGTCGATTGGACCGGCCGGCAGATCTGGGACTATATCAAGCAAAACAAAGTCCCCTACAATCGATTGCACGATCGCGGTTATCCCAGCATCGGCTGTGCTCCGTGCACGCGAGCGGTCCAAGCCGTCGAGGATAGCCGCGCAGGAAGATGGTGGTGGGAAGATCCCGAGACCCGCGAGTGCGGACTGCACGTAAAAAGCGCGTAGGAATGCGCCGTAGCGCGCAGAGCAAGGAGGGCCCATGGAACCGATGCGAACGCGCTCCCGCAAGAGTAATTTAGCGAATTTCCGATTAGGCTGGTTGAATGCGCAGCGACGCGGCTGTTCGCAATTGAATCAAGACCGCGCAAAGTTGCGCCAACAGCTCCCGCTGAAAACGGGGCAAACCGACGCGGGGCCCTCCATTGTCGATTTGCTCGATGTCAATGCCGAGCTCTCTTATAGACGGTTGTCGAAGGCCTGGAAGAATTTCTCTATCAGAAAGAATCACAAAAATACGCGTGAACTCCTTTATTGAAAACCGCCGGTTTGTCTCTCATACTCGTCACTGGCAAAGTGGCAAATAAAACCGAAGATTGCGGGCAGGAGACATGGCGATGGGTTATTTCCCAATATTTCTCGAAATGAAACGGCGCCGGTGCCTGGTAATTGGCGGCGGCATCGTCGCCGAGCGCAAGATCGCCGGTCTGCTCGAAGCCGGCGCCGCTGTGACGGTGATCAGCCCGGACGCAACTGAAACCATCGCGCGCTGGTCGAAGGACAAGCTGGTCGAATTCTTCGCGCGACGATTTCAGCCGGGTGATTTGGCCGGCTATGAACTCGTGTTCATCGCCACCGATGACGCGGAGGTTAACGCGGCGGCGCATAACGAAGGCCGCGAGCGCGGCGTATGGGTCAACGCGGCCGACGATCCTGCACATTGCGATTTCATTCTCCCCTCCGTGCTGCGCCGCGGCGACCTGACCGTGGCGGTATCGAGCGGCGGCGGCAGCCCGGCGCTGGCGCGGACGATTCGTGAAGAGCTCGAGATCCATCTGAGCCAGGAATACGAACAGCTGGCGAAACTTGCCGCGGAAGCAAGAGCTGAACTGCGCAAGCGGTCACTGAGCGTTCCGTTCGAAACATGGCGCAGAGCGTTGAGCGGCGATGTGCGGCAATTGCTCATACGCGGCGAGGTCGCCCGGGCAAAGAGCTGCTTGTTAAAAGAATTGGGAGTTTCTCTATGACGATCGGTAAAGTCTATCTTGTTGGCGCCGGCCCGGGCGATCCGGGTTTGCTGACGGTTCGCGGCCTGGAATTATTGCGCAACGCGCCGGTGATCGTTTACGACCAGTTGGTCAATCCAGCGCTGTTGGAGGAGGCGGGGGCGCAGACGATTAAAATTTTCGCCGGCAAGCAGGCCGGGCGGCATTGCATCGCGCAGGAAGAGATCAACAACGCGCTGGTCGCTCACGCTCGCGCAGGCCATGACGTTGTCCGATTGAAGGGCGGGGATCCTTTCGTTTTCGGACGCGGCGGCGAAGAGGCCGAGGCGCTGGCGGAAGCCGGCATCCGCTTTGAAATCGTGCCGGGAGTGAGCTCTGTCACGGCCGTGCCGGCCTACGCCGGCGTGCCGCTGACGCATCGGAAATTCGCTTCGTCATTTGCGGTGGTTACCGGTCATGAAACACGCAAGGCGAATTCTTCCGTGGATTGGTCGAAGCTGGCCACCGCCGTCGACACGCTGGTGATCCTCATGGGGCTTACCAACCTGCCGATCATCGTGCGGAAACTGATCGAGCATGGCCGTTCGCCACAGACCCCTGTGGCGGTCATTCGCTCGGGAACGACGAGAGAGCAAGAGAGCGTCGTTGGCACTCTGGCCGACATCGTCGAGAAAAGCTCCCTGATCGCCCCGCCGGCGTTGATCGTCGTCGGCGATGTCGTTTCGTTGGCGGATAAGTTAGAGTGGCTCATTCCGGCATCGGAGCGCCAGCCTATTTATGACAGCGAACACGAGAGAGAACCTGCAAGGGCTTAAAGTCGTATCCTTCGAGAGCCGCCGCGCCAAAGAAATGGCCGAGCTGATCCGCCGTTACGGCGGCGAGCCGATTATCGCGCCGTCGATGCGCGAAGTGCCGCTGGGTGAAAACCGCGCCGCTATCGAGTTCCTACCCGAAATCGAAGCCGGAAACTTCGACATCATTATCCTGATGACCGGGGTCGGCACGAGAACGCTGAATCAGATCCTGCTGAGCCGGTATCCGCAGGAGAGAATCGTAGCGGCGCTGCGAAAAGCTCAGCTCGTCGCGCGCGGGCCCAAGCCCGTTGCCGTGTTGAAAGAGTTGAACCTGGTTCCCGCCGTGACGGTGTCGGAGCCCAACACCTGGCGCGAGGTGCTCGATGCGCTCGATGCCACGACGACGGTGCGCGGCAAGAAAATCGCGGTTCAAGAATACGGCATCCCCAACCCGGAACTCATCGCGGCGCTCGAGCAGCGCGGCGCGGCGGTAAAAACCATTGCCATCTATCGCTGGGCTTTGCCGGAGGAACTCACGCCGATGCGCGAAGCGATTCAAAAGATTTTGCGCGGCGAAGCGGACGTGGCGCTTTTCACCAACGGCGCTCAGGTTGAGCATTTGTTCAAGGTGGCCGCGTACGACAAAGCCGACGAAAAGCTTCGCAGGGGCTGCAAAAATCTGGCGATCGGCTCAATCGGCCCGATTTGCACACAGGTGCTGGAACAATATGGTTTAAAGCCGGATGTGGAACCGGAACACTCTAAGATGGGTTCTCTAATCGCTGAAGTCGCCGCTTCCGCACGGGCTGTCCTGGCCGCCAAACGCATCGCCCTGTCCTGAGCGTATTGAAATCGACGCCAGGTTTAGTAAAGAAGTTAAAACTTAATGCTGCAAGGATTTGCCGGCCGGCGTTCCTAGCAGAAAATATCTCGGGAGGACTTGAATTTCGCACCATGAGTGACGCGGTTTTTTCAGAGCTGGAATCGGAGTCGATCGAAATCATCCGGGAAGTCGCCGCCACGGCGGCAAAGCCGGTGATGCTCTACTCGATCGGCAAGGATTCCTCGGTCATGTTGCGCCTGGCGCAGAAGGCGTTTTATCCAGGACCGATTCCATTTCCCTTGATGCACATCGACACCGGCTGGAAATTTCGCGAGATGATCACGTTCCGCAACCGCACGGCCAAGGAAGTCGGGTTTGAGCTGATCACCTACACCAACCCGCGCGGCGCCGCGGAGGGCATCGGGCCGATCACCCATGGCTCGGCGTACCATACCGACGTCATGAAGACCGAGGCGCTCAAGCAAGCGCTCGATCTGCACGGTTTCGATGTGGCGTTTGGCGGCGCGCGGAGGGACGAGGAGAAGTCCCGCGCCAAGGAGAGAATTTTTTCGTTTCGCGCGCCCGGCCATCGCTGGGAGCCCAAAGCGCAGCGTCCCGAGCTGTGGAATCTCTACAACACGAGAATCAATCCCGGCGAAACGATCCGGGTCTTTCCGCTCTCCAACTGGACCGAAGCCGACGTTTGGCAATACATCCGCCGGGAAAACATTCCCATCGTACCGCTCTATTTCGCCAGGGAGCGGCCGGTGGTCAAACGCTTCGACCAGTGGATCCTGGTCGATGATCACCGCCTGCCGCTCGAGCCCGGTGAAAAACCCGAGATGCGGATGGTGCGGTTTCGCACTCTCGGTTGCTATCCGCTCAGCGCGGGCATCGAGAGCAGCGCGACCACGCTGGATGAGATCGTCGCGGAGATCCTGGGCGCATCTACTTCCGAACGCCAGGGACGCGTTATCGATCACGATGGCGCGGGTTCGATGGAGCGCAAGAAACAGGAGGGGTATTTCTGATGGATACCCTGCGCTTTATTACCTGCGGCAGCGTGGACGACGGCAAGTCGACGTTGATCGGGCGCTTGCTCTACGAGACCAAGTTGATCTTCGAAGATCAACTCGAGGCGCTCCAGGCGGACTCGAAAAAATTCGGCACCCAGGGCGAGCGTCTCGATCTCGCCTTGCTGGTGGACGGTTTGCAGGCGGAGCGCGAGCAGAAAATCACCATCGATGTCGCCTATCGATTCTTCGCCACACCGCAGCGCCGGTTTATCGTCGCCGACACTCCGGGTCACGAGCAGTACACCCGCAATATGGCAACCGGCGCGTCGACTGCGGATGCGGCGGTGCTGTTGATCGATGCGCGCAAGGGAGTTCTCACACAGACCAAGCGCCACAGCCGGATCGTCTCGATGGTCGGTATTCGTCACGTGGCTCTGGCAGTCAACAAAATGGATCTCGTCGATTGGTCCCAGGGAGTTTTCGACGAAATCGAGCTTGCCTATCGTCGCTTTGCTCAAGATCTAGGCTTTGAGTCGATCACCGCCATTCCCTTGTCGGCGCTCGAAGGCCATAACGTTGTCGAGCCGGGCCATGCGGCCATGCCCTGGTACGAAGGGCCGAGCCTTTTGCAGTGGCTCGAAACCGTAGAGTCCGAAAATGACGAAGCTCTTCGACCGTTTGTCATGCCCGTGCAGTGGGTCAACCGGCCGAACCTCGACTTCCGAGGATTTTCCGGACGCATCGGCAGCGGCTCGGTTCAACCCGGTGATAGCGTGCGCATCAGTCCGTCCGGGGTGACCAGCCGCGTCAAGGAAATCGTCGTTTGGGGCGGAGCGAAAGCCACGGCGAGCGCGGGGGAATCCGTCACTTTGGTTTTGGAAGATGAAGTGGACGCCAGCCGGGGGGATGTCATCGCCGGCGCGACGGACCCGGTCGAAGCCGCCGACCAGTTCGAAGCCGATCTGCTCTGGATGAGCGAGCACGTCATGCTGCCGGGGCGTCCCTACGCAGCGTTGATTCACAGCAAATCGGCCGGCATCAGCATCACTCACATCAAACATCACCTCGATATCAATACGGGCGCATACCTCGCGGCCAAGACTCTAAGTTTGAATGAGATTGCGACGGTCAATGTGAGTTTTGATCGGCCCGTGCCATTCGCCCCCTACGCCGAGAATAAGCGGCTGGGCGCTTTCATTGTCATCGACAAGTTGACCAACGAGACGGTCGGCGCCGGCATGATTCGATTTGCCCTGCGCCGGGCCGTGAATGTCCATTGGCAAGCGCTCGAAGTCAGCAAAGTCGCGCGCGCCGAGTTAAAGCAGCAGCGAGCGCGTTGCCTGTGGTTCACCGGGCTTTCCGGTTCGGGCAAGTCGACCATCGCCAATCTCTTGGAAAAACGCTTGCACGCCGACGGCAAGCACACCTATATCCTCGACGGCGACAACGTGCGCCACGGGCTCAACCGCGATTTGGGATTCACCGAAGAGGACCGCGTCGAAAACATACGTCGAGTGGGCGAGGTCGCCAGGCTTCTCGTCGACGCAGGGCTGATCGTCATCGTCGCTTTCATTTCGCCGTATCGCGCGGAGCGGCGCCTGGCGCGCGATCTATTCGAT
>CAMLCX010000283.1 GCA_946478635.1 uncultured Pseudomonadota bacterium | reverse complement strand
TACGCGCTTCGCGCTACTCGGGAAACCGGATTATCCGACCGTCCTGAGTAGGCAGCGAACAACGCTGCCGTATCGAAGGGTACGCGCTTCGCGCTACTCGGGAAATCGGATCGTGGGTATTACTGTTCATCGAACCAAAGCAACTCAACCGGCCGACTCCCCGAGTAGAGACCGTCCGCGGTCGCGTAGCGAGGGGCGCAGTTATGTAACTGCGGCTTGCGGGTGATCCTTGAAACTCATCAAGAGGGCTTATAGGTTGCGGTCGAACGGCTAGGGCGGTTTCCAGAGGCTGATAGCCGCTCTCAACGTTCCAGTCGTTCAAAACGTTTCTTGGAGAGACATGCCGTTACTTCTCAGTCGAGATGAGTTGAAACCACTGCTCGATCTCCCAAAAGCCATCGAGTTGATCGAGGAGACGCATAGGCAACAGGCCGCCGGACAAATCGTGCCGCATGCGCCGTATCATATTCCCGTTGGTGAACGCAGCGGCTTGCGCGTCGTTTCCGGAGCTCTTTTGGGATCGCGGCGCGTTGGCGTGCGATTGGGGCCGAATAGCGGATTGGGTGGCGGCGATAAAATGTATGCGCTGCTTTTCGATGCCGAGAGCGGCGAGTTGCTTTCGTTTATGGGATTTCCCTTCGGCACGTTGAGAACTGCGGCCGTGGTGGCGATTGCCGCGAAGCATATGGCGCGCGAGGATGCGCGAAAGCTGGGCTTGTTCGGCGTCGGCCGAAACGCTTTTGGCATTCTCAAAGCTTTGCTCACCGTGCGCCCCATTAAAGAAATATTCGTCTCGAGCCGCGATCCGCAGCGAAGAAAGAAGTTCTGCGACGAAGGAGCGGAGCTGCTTGGCATCAGCGTTCGCGGTGTCGATAACCCCGAGCATGCGGTGCGCGGCATGGACGTCATTCTCACCGCGACCAATTCGCTGACGCCGATTTTTCCCGAAGACTGGGTGGACCCGGGCACCCACGTCAGCAGCATGGGCAAGCCGACGGAATTGAGCCGCGGGTTGCATCTCAAAGCGCATCAGATTGTCGTCGGCAGTCAGGAGCAGGAACGAAATTACGGCGATCGCTCGGCCGCCTTGCCGCTGGTCGAATTGGTTGCGGAAGGAAAACTTTCCTGGAGCCGCATTCCCGAGTTGGGGGAATTGGTCACGGGACAAACCCGCGGCCGAACCCGCCGCGATGAGATCAATATTTTTCGCGAGTCCCAGGGCGGCTACGGCGATGTCGCTTTCGCAACGTGGCTCTATGAAGAGGCGAAGCGGCGGGGTCTGGGAAAAAAGATGGAGCTATGACTGGAAAAAGCGTTCCAGTAGTTCCAAACGTTCCAGTGGTTCAAACCCCCACCTCTTTCCTCCCCCGCGTCGCGGGGGAGGACGAAGGAGGGGGTAACGGTTCAAGGTTTAAGCGAGGAGGACCGCGCTGATGTACGCAAGAAGAGGGTTGTCGGCCTCATTGGTTTTTGGCTGTCTTATTTTGCCTGCGGCTGGATTCTGTCAAACCTTGGCCCAGCTCGTCGAAGGCGCGAAAAAAGAGGGCCAGCTGATACTCAGCTGGGGCACGGGGACGATGGGCGGCATCGAGGGCGCGCAGGCGATGGAGAAAGGGTTCAACAAGGCCTACGGCTTGAACCTGAGTTTCAAATTCAGCCCTGGGCCGGCGATGCCGCAGCTGGCAAGCCGCATCATTCAGGAAGGAAGAGCCGGCCAGCCGGCCAGCAGCGATCTATTCATCGGCTCGGAAAATCACGTGGTGCGGATGAATCTGAAAAAACTCGAATGGACGAAGGTCTTTCCGCACATCACGCGACCGATGGTGGACTGGGACGGCCGCGTGTTGATTGTCGTTTCGCGCACGCCCGGGTTTACCTACAACACGAATATGGTCGGCGCCAACGAAGTGCCGCAGAAAGTCGAAGACTTGCTCAATCCGAAATGGAAAGGAAAAATCGCGTCGACGCCCTACGCCGCGTCCTTCGATCGCTTGGCGCTTTTCTGGGGTGAAGAGAAGAGCACGGCATTTTTGCAAAAATTCACCAAACAAGTGGCCGGGCTGATTCGCTGCGGCGAGGAGGAGCGTATCGCCAACGGCGAGTTCGCCATGCTGGCTTTTAACTGCGATCTGGCGGATGCCAACGACATGCGCGAGAAGGGCGCGCCGGTCAACGGCAGGATTTTCAAGGATGCGGGCATTCTTTCCTATTGGTATCTTGCTGTGCCAAGCAATTCGGCTCATCCCAACGCGGCGTCGCTGCTTTCGGCGTTTTTATTGACGAAAGAGGGACAGGATATTCTCTGGAAAACAGAGAAGACCAGTTCGCACCTGGTCGAGGGAACCAATATGTTCAAGTTCGTCAAGGATCAGGAGCGGCAAGGCGTCAAGTTCCATGCGAATCCGGTATCCGAAGTGGTCAAAAATCACGAGAATCAAAGCCGCGTGCGACAAAAATTCCAGGACATTTTAGCAGGCAAATAGCCGTGAAGGGCCGCTGGGTAGTCGTTGGGATTTCCGCGGCGGCCTTGATCCCGGTCGTTGCGCTCTTGCTGCTCGTTTTGTGGATGGGATTTTGGCAAAACGGGCCGGGCGAGCCGATCGTCTACACGTTAAATCACTACCGCAACATCTTCACCGATTCTTTTACCTATAAAACGTTTCTGAACACCGTCGGTTTTGCCGCGACGGCGGTGCTTGTCTCGCTTTTTTTCGCCGTGCCCACGGCCTGGCTGGTCGAGCGCACCGATCTGCCGGGGAAAACTTTTATCTTTGCGCTGGTCACTCTCGGCGCGTTGCTGCCGACATTCTTTACGGCCATGGGCTGGGTATTTTTGCTGCATCCGCGCATCGGCATCGTGAATCGCTTCGTCGTCGATCTTTTCGGACTTGAGCGAGCGCCGTTCAATATCGCGTCCATTATCGGTATGGGCTGGGTGGAAGGATTGGGCTTGTCGTCGGTCGCCTTCATCATGGTCGTCGCCACTTACCGCACGATGGACCCGGCGCTCGAAGAAGCGGCGCGAGTGCACGGGCTGGGGATTTTGCGCACGCTCAGGTACGTGACGCTGCCGCTCACCGTTCCCGGCGTCATCGCGGCGTCGATTTACGTTTTCACCATTGCCCTGTCAGCTTTCGAAGTGCCGGCGATCATCGGCATGTCGAACAAGATCTTCACGTTCGCGACGTTTATTTTCTACAAGATTCAGCCCCTGGAAGAACTTCCCAGCTATGGCGTGGCGGGCGCCGTGAGCACCGTGCTGATTATCCTGGCGCTCTTGCTGAGCTGGAGTTATTTCGGCGTTCTGCGTTTTTCGCATCGCTATGCGGTCGTCACGGGCAAGGCTTACCGGCCGCGACTGATCGAGCTGGGTCCCAAGGGCTGGATCCTCGCCTGGACGTTTCTTGGTTTCTATGTGCTGGTCGCCAAGTTATTGCCATTCCTCCTGCTCGTTTGGGCGGCGCTGTTGCGCTATTTCCAGCCGCCGTCCTGGACGGCGCTAGGCCAGGTATCGCTCGCCAATTTTTACGGCCTGCCGTGGAAGCTGCTGCTGCAAGGCGCGTGGAATACATTGATCTTGATGCTTGCGGTGCCGACGCTGACGTTGTTCATTTGCATGGCCATCTCCTGGACGGTGCTGCGCTCAGGCTTGCGTTGCCGGCTGCTTTTCGACGCGGTGGCGTTTTTGCCGCATGCCGTGCCGCATCTCATTCTGGCGATCGCGACCATGTTCGCCACGCTGTTCCTGCTGCACAATGCGTTTGCTCTCTATGGCAGCCTGACCATTCTCATTTTTGTTTACACCATCAGCCGGATCAGTTTTGCCACGCGCATCCTCAACAATTCCTTGGCGCAGATTCATCCGGAGCTGGAAGAAGCGGCGTTCGTCGGCGGTTTGCCGCTCTGGCAGGTGATGCGCAAGATTCTCCTGCCGCTGCTAAAACCGGCGATGGTTTACGCCTGGCTGTGGATGGCGCTGCTGTGCTATCGCGAGTTGACCATGGCTTCGGTGCTGGTCACCAGCCAGCAAAACGTCACGTTGCCGATGATCGTTTGGGGCCTGTGGCTTGGGGGCAGTCTCAACCAGGCTGCTGCGGCGAATCTCGTCGTGCTTGCGTTCATGCTGCCGGCCGTGGCGCTCTATCTGATCTTCGGCCGGCGCAGTCGCTTCTCGGAGGCGTTGTGATCGAGATCGCAGGTCTGCGCAAGCAGTTTCAGTCCGGCGATCAAACCGTAGCGGCGCTTCGCGGCATCGATCTCAAGGTCGCCAAGGGTGAATTCTTCGTGCTCCTGGGACCGAGCGGTTCGGGCAAGACCACTCTGCTGCGCAGCGTGGCGGGTTTGGAAAAACCCGAAGGTGGCCGCATCGTGCTCAACGCCAAGACGGTTTATTCGAGCAGTCCGCGGATCTTCGCGCCGCCGGAAGAGCGCCAGATCGGCATGGTGTTCCAGTCCTACGCTATCTGGCCGCATCTCACGGTCGCCGAGAACATCGGCCTGGTTTTGACCCACGGCCGGTTTCGCCTGCCCAAGCTCGAAGCTGCCGAGAGAATCCGCCAGAGCCTGGCGCTCGTGCAGCTCGAAGATTTCGACAATCGGCCGGCGCGCCTGTTGAGCGGCGGCCAGCAGCAGCGGGTGGCGCTCGCGCGCGCCCTGGCGGTCAATCCGGCGGTGCTCTTGATGGATGAGCCATTGAGCAATCTCGACGCGCGCTTGAGGGAAGAAGTGCGCGCCAATATTAAAAAGCTGGCGGTTCGCCTGGGTATTACCGTTATGTACGTGACTCACGATCAAGTCGAAGCGATGGTGGTGGCGGATCGTATCGCCGTCATGGCGCATGGAGAAATTCTCCAGATCGGCAATCCGTTCGAGCTCTACCGCCGGCCGGCGAATTCTCTCGTCGCGGAGTTTTTTGGCTCGATCAATTGGCTGCGCGGCCGAATGATCGGCGACAACCAGGTCGAAACCGAGATCGGCAACCTAATCGTCGATGGCGCCCGGCGCTTCGATGGCGGCGTGGTCGTCGGCGTGCGCCCGGAAGATGTGAAAGTGCACGGGACTTTCCCTGGAAACGAAAATCGACTAGAGGGTAAGGTATTGAACTCGACGTTTCTCGGCGACCAGCGCATTGCCGAGGTGAAAGTCAAAGAAAAAACTTTGACGCTCAAGGCGCCGCCCGACGACGGGCCGACAGGGGAAAACGTCTGGGTTCATTTGCCCAAGGAAAGATTGGTCGTGTTTCCCGAAACGGCGGATAAGTAGCTTTGCTGCTCAAGACAAATTTACCGACCCTAAGTCACGAACTTAAAACCAGCTAAACCGGAAAGGAGATCCAATCATGAACACGGAATCAAAAGCCAGGGGCGATGTGCGGCACTTGGATCATTTCGTCGTCGCGGTCATGGACGCCGGGCGGGCGGAGAAATTCTATACGGAGGTTCTGGGCGCGAGAACATTGAAATACGAGAACTCGCCCAACATGACCCGGGTGTTTATGAAACTCGGCGAAAACCATGTCGGGCTGTTTTCACAGGGGAAAACAACGCTGCCCAAGCGGGAGAACGTGAATTCTTTTCCGCGCCATTCTTTTCAGGTTCCGGAGAATGAATACGACGCGATGGCGGCCAAAATCCGTCGCGCAAGCTCGTTCGTGAGGGACATCAAGAGCGACGGCGGCTTGGAATGTCCCTGGACCGAAGGCCTGGTGTTCCAGGACTCGGAAGGAAATTTTTTCGAGATCACCAAGCCCGGCGGGACCGCCAAAACCCGGCTGCATCATCTCCACTTCGATACGACGGATCTAAAAGCCAGCATGGAATTCTACAAACGTTTTCTGAATTGCACTGTCGAGCAAAAGAATGATGGCATGGCGGCGGCCGTGGTGCCGTCCGGACAGTGCGTGATTCTCAATCAGGTCGGCGAGCTGAGCGAAGTGACGAAGACCACCTACCGCGGGCGCCACTTTGCGTTCGCCATAACCAACGACAATTTCCATGCGTTCGTGGAGAAGCTCCGCCAGGCGGGTATCGAAGAACGCGACGATCACGGCGAGCGCGAGGGACGCCGCGCGGAACAGCTGGCGACCTATTTCAGGGAGCCCAGCGGCTTTCGCCTGCAAGTGACCAACGAGGACTCGGCGACGTTTGCTGAGCATGCGAAGCATTGAAGTTGTTGCGAACTATCATTTCTCACCACGAAGGTCCCAGCGCGGCAGAGCCGCAACCCAAATGAATGGGGAGTATCTCGCGCAAAGCCCGCAAAGATCGCCAAGTTAAAAGATCAAATTTATTTCCGGCTTGGGCGGCGTGGCCTTTGCGCACTTGGCGTGCTTGGCGCGAGAGAATCTTGCGTTTTCGCGAATTACGGTCGCCCGCAAATTTGCGCGAGTCACGCAAATCGCAAGTAAATAGTAAGTACGAAGTTAAGGAGTTAGAATTATTCAAGACCTTCGTGCCTTCCTTCGAAAATACTTGTGCGTGGATGATCTATAGAACGAAGAGCCCGAATACGAGAAGTAATCGCAGCGTTCCGTCATACCCGCGAAAGCGGGTATCCAGGCTAATTGGGGCGGAAA
>CAMLCX010000282.1 GCA_946478635.1 uncultured Pseudomonadota bacterium | reverse complement strand
ACTATGGCTCGCGCATCGGCGTATTTCGCATGATGGAGGTTCTCGACAAACATGAGATTCGCGCAAGTGTGCTGCTCAACGCCGACGTGTGCGCGCACCATCCGGCGATCATCGAAGAAGGGAACCGGCGAAAATGGGAATGGCTCGGCCACGGAGTGACCAACAATATTCGCATGACCCAGTACCCGGCCGAGGAAGAGCGCGGGGTGATTCGTCAGGTGCGCGATACGATCGCGGCGGCCACTGGCAAGGCGCCGCGCGGCTGGCTCGGTCCTGGAGGAGGCGATCAGAGCCCCCACACGCTGGATCATTTGGCCGCGGAAGGATTCGATTATGTCTGTGATTGGGGCTTCGACGATCAGCCGCATGCAATGCGCGTTCAATCGGGGCGCATGATCGCGATTCCCTATCAACAAGGACTCAACGACATTCGCGTGATTTTCCAAGGCGGCCATACGCCCAAGGATTGGCTGCAAATGGTTTGCGATCAATTCGATCAGCTGTACGCCGAAGGCGCGGTGCAGGCGCGCGTGATGACGATCCCGCTCCATCCCTTCGTCATCGGCCTGGCCTTTCGCATTAAATATCTCGACAAAGCGCTCGAGTATATCTGCTCTCACGAGGGCGTGTGGAAGGCCACGGGTGCAGAGATCGCTGATCACTACTACGCGAATTATTATCACAAGCCGTAAAGTTGGAGGCGTTCATGAAAATCGCATCGCAACGGTTGATGTTTCGGTTCACGGGTTTGCTCTTTCTGTTCTTGCTGAATTCGCTTGGTTACGGCGCCGACCGGGTGATCATCGGCAATGTCTCACGCACAGTCGAGCAACTCCCCAACTATGCCGCGACCGACAAAGGATTTTTTGCCCAGGAAGGAATTCAGGGCGATGTCGTATTGATCGGATCGACCGACACGTTGATCCAAGCCCTCATTGCTGGCCAGGTCAATGTCGCGATCGTCGATCCATCGGCGGCGATCAATGCCGTGGAGCGCGGCGCTTCGCTCAAGATCATCGGCGGCACGGTGCCGGTGGCCGCCTACACCCTGGTCACCTGTCCCAAATACAAATCGATCAAGGATCTCAAAGGCACCACGATCGGCACGGTGAGCCTGGTCTCGGGCAGCACAATTTTCCTGCGCGAGATGCTCAAGGCGGAAGGATTGGAGCTCAATCGCGACTACACGATCATTCAGAACGGGCCGACGGGACAGCGGCTTGCGAGCCTCAAGACCTGCAGCACTTCGGCAACCATGCTCCTCGGCGGAGATCTGCCGCGTTCCCGAGAGCTGGGTTTTTTGGAGATCGCCAAACTGTCGGACTACATTCCCAACCTGCAATTTCACAGCCTGATCGTCGACAGCCGCTGGGCGGAAGCCAACAGTCAACTGACCGTACGCTACCTCAAGGCGATGGTGCGCGCGATGCAGTGGGCGCACGCCAACCGCGAGCAAGCCGCCGAATTAGTCAGCAGGCGCACGGGCATTCCGCTTAAATCGACGCGCGCCACCGTCGACGAATACCTGTCTCAAGGCATCATCAGCAAAGACGGCTCGGTAAACCGCGAAGGCTTTCAGCGATTGATCGACTTGATGGGCGAGCGCTTGTTCAAAAGCAAGCCCTATCCCGCGCCGGAGAAATACCTCGACATGAGCTATCTGCGCCGCGCCCAGCAGGAGCTGGGAATCAGCGCGGACGGTAAAAAGTAAGCGTCTGCAGAATTGGAGTGCGGGCGTGTTGGAGTAATGGGCCCTAGAAGAATCGCGTCAATTGCGCTTGGCCACAGGAGAAATATGAAACGGATTCCATCCAAATTATTTCTATTTAGTTCCTGCTTGGTTCTTTTCTCACTCGCCGCGCAACAAAGCGAAGGCGCGGAAGCGCCGCTGCGCAAACTGCGCGCGGCGATCACGTCGCTATCAGGGTCCATGACGGTGCCCTGGCTTGCCCGCGAAGCGGGAATCTTCAAGAAACACGGATTGGAGGTCGAGGTGATCGCCACGCCGAGCGGTGTGGAATGGATGAATGCCTTGATCGCCGGCGAGATTACCTTCCTGCAAATCGCCGGTCCAACCACGGCAAGCGCGGCGGTCGGCGGCGCCGATGTGATGGTCATTGGCACAACCATCGGCACCTTGATGCTCAATCTGATGGTTCGTCCGGAAATCGAAAATCCCGAACAGCTGCGCGGCAAATCCATCGGCATCAGCCGTTTCGGCACTTCCATCGATACTGCGGCGCGCATCGCGATCCAGCACTACGGCCTGGAGCCGATCAAAGACGTGTCTCTGGTGCAGGTCGGCGCGGTGTCCTCGGCAGTTGCCTCGCTGCGCGGCGGGCGCATCCACGGGGCGATTCTGTCCTAATCCGACCATCGTCCACGCGCGCCGCGAAGGCTTTCGCGAGATGTTGGACATCGCATCGCTGGGCACGCCTTACGCGGCCAACGGCATCACCCTGCGGCGCGGCTTCATGCAACAACGCCGGGAAGTCGCCGTGAATTTTCTGAAGGCCTTTTTGGAATCCATCGCGCGGGTGAAAAAAGACAAACCATTGGCCGTCGATGTGATGGGAAAATATTTGCGCACCAAGGATCGCGAGATTCTCGAGGAAACCTACGACTTCGCGATTACCAAATATCTTAAATCCCGGCCCTTCCCGACGGTTGAAGCCTTTCGATCCGTCGTTGATGAATTGTCTCAGGTCAATCCCAAGGCCAAAGGCCAGGATCCACGCCGGTTTTACGACGACACAATCTTGCAGGAATTGGATAAGAGCGGATTTATCAACGCGCTTTACCGTTAATCGTGCGGCACGGCAACGCTCATGGCTTGCTGAAAAGACGCGCTCGTACTGCGAGAGAGTTCCGGCAGGTTCAGCAGAAAGTATTCCGCCAATCACGTTATCGATCCTCCCGTTCGTCCCGAGCTTTGTCGAAGGATGACCGGTATGATTTCAACCGCTTGCTCGGCCCAACTGAGCTCACCGTTACTTGGACTCAGCACCGATCGATTCTGCTGGATTAGCCGGATCGCTAAGGATGCCGCGCGCGCGCAAGATCGGCTGAGCCGCCGCGCGCAGACGCGGCAACTGCCGGGCAAACACCAACGCGGCAATCGCACACACCGTACCGCCGCCTGCAACCACGACCGGTGCGCCAAAATGATCCGCCAGCCAACCGGCCAGCAGACTTCCAAACGGCGCCAGGCCGACCAACATCATGGTAAAGAGGCTCATGACCCGACCGCGCATGGCGTCGTCGGCGAGAGTTTGCAGCACAGTATTGCTGGCAGCGATCATAACCATCCAGGTCAAGCCGACGAACCCGAGAAACAAGAGTGACAGCCAAAATGCCTCTGAAATGGTAAACGCGACCAACGCGACTCCAAAACCCAGTGTCGTGATCGCGATCACGCCGCCCAACCCAAGGATAGATTTGCGTCGCGCCAGGGAGAGCGCGCCGAGCAGCGCCCCGCACCCGGTGGCGCCCATCATCATTCCCAGGGCATCGGCGCCGCTCTTATGAACGTCGGCCGCGAACACCGGCATCAACGTGATATAGGGCATTCCCATTACCCCGACGACGCCGAGCAGCAACAAAAGGTCGCGTATCGGCGCAGTCGCAGCGACGTAACGAAGACCTGCCGTAAGCGAGTCCGCAAAGGAAATGTGCTTGACAGAGATGCTTCGGCCGGCGGGCCGGTCCATGGCGACAAGCGCGATGATGACGGCCAGATAACTGAGCGCATTGATGAAAAAACACGCGCCCTCGCCGAGTTTGGCAATGACAATGCCGGCCAAGCCGGGACCGACGATCCGCGCCGCGTTGATCATTGACGAATTGAGCGCAACCGCGTTGGGCAAATCGTCGGCATCGACGAGCTGATAGACCAGCGCCTGGCGCGCCGGCATGTCAAAGGCGTTGATAACCCCCGACACCCCGCCCAGCAAAATGATGTGCCAAGGCTGAATCCAACCGCTAAGCGCGAGCGCAGAGAGAAGGATCGCTTGGACGAGCAAGGCCCACTGCGTCACAACCGCGAGCCGGTGCGGCGCGTAGCGGTCGCTAACCACGCCGCCGATGGCCCCCAGAGCGAGCACGGGAACTTGCGCGGCGAAGCCAACCACTCCGAGCAAGGTGGCGGATCCCGTTAGGCGATAGACCAGCCAGCTCAGCGCCACTTGCTGCATCCACGTACCGCACACGGACACCAGCTGGCCGGTGAGATAAAGGCGATAATTGCGATGGCGCAGCGAGCGCCACAGCGAAGAGCGAAGTGGTAACGAAAGTGGCATTTCCCCCGAGTGATTGCGAAAGCTATCCGCGAGCGACGAATTCATTATCCCACGCGCAACCACCCAAACGAAGGGTCGGCGCAGACATGGATAAATTTCGGCTGTTTGGGGAAACTCAGCGACTAAAGAAAACTGTCGGTGATGCGAAGCGCGGTTTAATTCAAGGCAGGCAAGTGATCGACCTTGGCAATTTGAAAGGAATCTTTCCTGCCGTTCTTGATACGGGTCATCTGCGCGTCGGCCTCTTGCAGCAATTCGGCGACGGTTCTCGGCGCTTTGGTACAGGCGATGGCGCTGATGAAGAAGGTGATCGGGTGAGCATATTTGCGCCGTTCTGTGTCGAGAGCGCTCTGCACCCGCTGCAGAATGAGATTGGCCACGTCGGACGCAACGTTGGGCAGCAACACGGCGAAATTGGTGCCGCCGAGCCGTCCGACCAGATCGGGCCGCGGCACGTTTTGCCGGATAGCGTGGGCAATCGCGCACATCATGTGATCCCCCGCCGGATAACCAAAGCGGTGATTAATCCATTTGAACCCGGTGATATCGATACAAACCAAAGTCATCGGTTCCACGCCGAAGGCCCGGTCCATTTCTTTCGCGGTTAGCTGGTAGAAAGCATGGCCGTTCGGTAAGCCGGTCAGAAAATCACGGCTGGCTAAGTGAGCAAGCTCGACAAGCTTGGCACGCAACTGCGCCTGGGTAATCGCAAACACAGTAAACACCGCCATGCGCATCAGTAGATTCCAGTAAGGGATCCAAGCCGAAGAATAGGAGCGCCCGCCGAGAGCGGCGACGAAGAACCAGATAATTGACGCAAAAATGGCCAAACCGATGCCCGCTTCTTTGGAAATGAACCAGCTGCCGATGAATATCGGCACGAGATAGAGCAGCAAAAAATGGATCTCGACACCGGTTGTGTAATCCAAAACGCCCAACAGAACTAAGGTTACGCAGGCCATCGTCGCCAGGGCCAGCCGCGACCGCCGCTCCAAAAATCCCGAAAGCTTCTCAATCATTCCAAAGTTCTCCGAGGCCAAAGACCGGTATCGGGCGCCGATACTAGCCAACTCACCCCGGTAGGTCAAATAGCATTTTACTATATTATAAATAGCCGAACCCGATATCGGGCTGCTTGTGGGACACTGACGAGACGGATCGGACGAGCATTTTCTTGTTGTCCGATGATTTGAAACTTGGTTTAATCCGCGACGAGATTCTCAGAAAGTCAGTTGTGATCTGAATAGCGGTCGCAAGCTCCGCCTTTACCCAAGCTGTCGGGAGGTCATCATGAAACGATGTGTTCTGGACACGTTGATTGCCATCGCCATCGCAGCTTGTCTGAATCCAAGCGCGGTGTTCGGTCAGGAATCGTTTTACCGCGGCAAGACGATCCGTTTGATCGTCGGTCTCGCGCCGGGCGGCGGTTTCGACACCTACTCTCGCGTGATCGCCCGGCACATCGGCAAACAAATCCCCGGCAATCCGACAACCGTGGTCGATAACATGCCCGGCGCGGCGAGTTTGCTGGCGGCTAACTACGTCTACAAGGCGGCTAAACCCGATGGTCTGACTATTGGAAACTTCGTCGGCGGGTTGTCCTTCCAACAAATGCTCGGCCTGCCCGGCGTGGAATTCGACGCGCCGAAGTTCGAGTTTCTCGGCGTGCCCGCCCAGGACAACTTCATGATCGGCGTGGCCAAAGCTACCGGCATCACCAGCATCGATCAATGGAAAGCCTCCGGCACGGTGATTAAAATCGGCGGCGTCGCTCCCGGCGGCGGCACCGACGACATTCCGAAAGTTTTGAAGGCGACTCTCGGTTTGCCGCTCCAACTGGTCTCCGGTTACAAGGGCACCGGCCCGGTGCGTCTCGCGTTCAATGCCGGCGAGGTGCAAGGCGCGTGCAATTCTTGGGAGTCATTTAAATCCACCTGGCGCGCCGAAATGGAAAAAGGCGATGTCGTGCTGCTGGTTCAGGCCAATCTGAAGCCGCATCCGGAGGTGCCCAATGTCCCCTGGGCGGTCGATCTCGCGAAAAGCGAAGACGCCAAGAAAATGATTCTCACCTCGGCGCGGGTCAACGGCATGCTCAATCGCTTCTACGTGTTGCCGCCGGGAACGCCGAAAGATCGCGTAAGACTTTTGCGCCAGGCTTTCATGGACACGATGAAAGATCCGGAATTTTTAGCCGACACGCAAAAAGCAAAACTCGACCTCGATCCGATCGACGGCGTAGAGCTTGAAAAGCAGGTCAAAGAGCTGTTCAAGCTCGAGCCCGCGCTGGT
>CAMLCX010000281.1 GCA_946478635.1 uncultured Pseudomonadota bacterium | reverse complement strand
GCCTCGATCGACACGGTGTCATCGGTTTTCCTCGTAGCGTGAATAATCCGGGCTAGGTCCGCCCCTACAAGCGGCGGTCAGGTTGACCTGTCGAAACCGATCGGCTATTCCATTCAGATTGTCTTAACAAAAGGGGAGAGAATCACAGTATGCCGTATTTCGATTTGCATCAGCATCTAAAAAATCTCGAAGATCATGGCCTTTTGCGGCGCATTACGCGGCTCATCAACAAGGACACCGAGCTGCATCCCCTGGTGCGCTGGCAGTATCGCGGTCTGTCCGAGGAGGACCGCAAGGCATGGCTGTTTGAGAACGTGACCGATGCCAAAGGGCGCCGTTACAATATGCCCGTGGTGGTTGGCGCGTTGGCAGGAAAGCCCGAGATCTACTATCTCGGCATGGGCTGCAACAGCGCCGAAGAAATGGATGCGCGCTGGAAGAAAGCTTTGGCGGAGCCGATCAATCCGATCGCCGTCACGAAGGCGAAATGCCAGGATGTGGTGATTCTCGGCGACGAGTTGGATAAGGACGGCAACGGTCTTGATCGTTTTCCCGTGCCGATCTCCACGCCGGGATTCGACAACGGGCCGTACACGACCTGCTCGCACTGGATCACGGCGGACATGGACACCGGCATTCAGAACATCGGCAACTATCGCGGCGAGATCAAGGCCCGCCGGCGTGTCGGTGTATTCCCGTCCGGCCTGGGCCAGGATATTTATCTCCATTGGAAAAAAGCCCAGGAAAAGGGCAAGCACCTGCCAGCGGCGCTGGTCATCGGCGCGCCGCCCATCGTCTCCTACGTGTCGGTGCAAAAAATCCCGTATGGCGTCGACGAAATGGGAGTCGCCGGCGGCCTCGCCGGCGAGCCGATTCCGATGGTCAAATGCAAAACCATCGACATCATGGTGCCGGCAGACGCGGAGATCGTCATCGAGGGTTACCTCAATACGGAATATATTGAGCCGGAAGGACCGTTCGGCGAGTCGCACGGATACATGCATCCGCGCCAGCTGAACCCGTTCATGGACGTAACTGCGATCACCTATCGGAATGACGCGATTTATACCTCCTGGCTGAGCCAGCTTACGCCGAGCGAATCGTCGGTCATCCGCAAGATCGGCTACGACCGGCTCATGCTGGTGCACCTGCGCGACGAGTGCCGCATCACCAGCGTGCTGCGCGTCGAAATGCATGAGCCTCTCACCAACACTTACAAATTGGTCATTATCCAGATGCGCCGGCCCAACGAGGCCGAAGTCTGGCGCGCGCTGCATGCCGCCTGCTCGTTTCATCCCGGCGTGGGCAAGATCGTTGTCGCCGTGGACGAAGACATCGACCCGTCCAATGAGGCGGCGGTCTTCTGGGCGATGTGCTACCGCATGAAGCCGCATAAAGATGTCCATATCGTTCCCGGCATGGAAAAGGGACACGCCCCACCGTTTCTCTACGAGCACGAGACCAAGGGAACCGACGTGGTTTCGTATCATTTGCCGGCGGATGAGTCGGCGATGCTCTGCAACGCGATTCTCAAAGAGCCGTTTCCCCCCGTGTCCCTGCCGAAACGCGAGTACATGGAAAACGCGCGCAAGATCTGGGAGGAACTCGAGTTGCCCAAGCTGCGGCCGCAGATGCCGTGGTTCGGCTATTCGCTCGGCCAATGGAGCGAAGAATTGGATCAGGAAGCCGAGCTCGCGGTACAGGGACGCCACTTTGAAACCGGTGAGAAACTGAAAGCGGGCAGGGTTAAAGTCAGATAACCAAGATTTTGCTGCGCGGGTTCAAGCCGTTCAAATCGTTCAACCCCCTCCTTCATCCTCCCCCGCGATCGCGGGGGAGGACAGAGGTGGGGGATTGAACCCTTCGGCGGAGTTTATCCTGACCATGCCGAGGGACTCAGGACAGACTCCGCGCAGCGATTGAACGGCTTGAACTTCTTGAACAAGTTCTCTCACGATCGATAGCGCCACAACTGCGGAATGGCGATGCAGATGCCGAAGATCATCAGGAAGCACAGACCGCTGCCGATGAGCAAGGCATTGGGCGCGCCGAGGTATTCGGCGGCGACGCCCGCGAGGAGCGCGCCTAAACCATTCGTCGTTTGAGCAAAGACGGTGATCAAGCTTGCCGCCCGTCCCAACATGCCGTCGGGGGCGAGCAGCTGCACGACGGTGCGGCGAATCGCCACGCTGACCGAATCGGTTAAGCCGAGAATCAGCACGGCCACGACCGCCATCCAGAACCACTGCGAGATACCGAGCAACGCGAGCGACCCGGCGAAGCATAAAGCGGCGACGATGACGAGCACGCCTTTGCGGGGAACGTCGCCCGCCATCAATAACGCCGTAGAGCCAATCAACGAACCCGCAGACGGCGCGGCGTAGAGCAAGCCCAATCCCGAAGCGCCGGTCTTGAACACATCGGCGGCGAAGATCGGCAGGATCGGCCGGTAGAAACCGACCAGGACCACGGCGAAATCGAGAAGAAAAAGCGACAGGATGATGCGCTGTATCCAGATAAATTCGATGCCTTCGACGATGCTTCTGAGATTGACCTGCCGGCGCGGGCCTTCGATTTTGCCCGATGCTCGAAGAGAGAGGATCGAAATCACTGCCGGCACGAACAACAACGTGCTTGCGAAATAGGCCACGGCCAGGCCGCTCTTGTCGATCAGAAATCCGCCGATGGCGGGACCGACGAGAAAGCTCGTTTGCAGGATCATGGTATTGACGACCATGGCGTTCATGAGCAGCGGCGGCGGCACCAGACGGGGAATCAGGGCGGCCCGCGCCGGCCAATTGAAAACTTCGACAAAAGCGCCGACCAGCCCGAGCGTGTAAATGTGCCAGACTTGAATCGACCCCATGAGCGTCAGTATGCCGAGCAATAGATTGGGCACGAGTTGCAGCGAGATGGTGGCGATGAGCAGTTTCTTGCGGTCGAAAGCATCCGCCACGGCGCCGGCATACAAGCCGAAGAGAATGAACGGCAAAGTTTCCAGAAATCCCGTCAGCCCCAGCTTAAAGGCGGAGCCGGAAATATCATAAACTTGATAGAGGGTGGCGACGTTGCGAATCTGTCCCGCCAGCGAGCTGAGAACGCTGGCGATCCAAAGTAGCCGGTAGTCGCGGATCAGCAGCGACGACCACGGGCGGATGGGCGCTTGCGGGTCCGGCGGTGGATTTATTTCGACGGAGTTAGCCAACGATATGAAACACAGCGAGTCGAGATTTGAATGTCAGTTATAGCCTGAGCAAAGGCGAAATGCGAAGGAGCGGGAACGAGGCGGATGATCGCCGAAATCATCCGCCTCGCGAGTGTCGTCTAGCGGGATGCCGCTTGCGGCAAATCTTCGAGCACGCCGCGTTGTTCGGCCTGCGCGAGCACGGCTTCGATGGTCTGAACCAGCTTGCGCGCGGCTTCGATGCTCAATTCGACGGCCACTCGGGCGCCCGGACCGGCGGCCTCGTTGACGAAGTCGATATTGAGCGCATGCTCGAGGGGCAGGTCATAGGGATGATCGTAGGACACGTTCGCTTCGCGAACCTCGAACCAGTCCTGGCCGCTTTTACCGCGCCCCTCGATCTTTGCTTGATGCGCAATCATTGTACACATGGTGGTTTTCCTCTTCGCTTTACGATTTTAGATTTTTCTCGCAGAAGGCGAGAACTTTCTTCCAGCCGTCCGCGGCCTGCTCCTGGCGGTAGGCCGCACGATCATAATAGAAAAAACCGTGGCCCGCGCCGTCGTAGCGGTGGAACTCGTAATTTTTGCCGTGTTTTTTTAATTCCGCCTCGTGCAGATTGACCTGTTCCGGCGACGGCGATTTATCGTCGTTGCCGAAGATGCCGATCATCGGACAAGGCAGATCCTTGGTATAGTCGATGGGCGCGACGGGCTGCTTCGGCGTGAGATCTTCTTTCGACATGACCACGCGGCCGCCCCAGCACTCCACCAGCGCGTCGAAATTCTTCAACCGGCAGGCAGCAAGAAAACCGTGACGACCGCCGGAGCAAGTGCCGAATACGCCGACTTTGCCGTTCACGTAGGGAAGCGAGCGCAACAGTTTATTGGCGCCGTCGAGGTCGCCAAGCACCTGCTCATCGGGAATGCCACCCCCTGCGCGTACTTTGGCCCCGACGTCTTCCGCCGTGCCGTGGCCGTCGCGAAAATAGAGATTTGGCGAGATGGTCACGTAGCCGTGGTGCGCGAATTTGCGGGTGCATTCGCGATACCATTCGTCCCAGCCCGGCGCGTGATGGATAGCGACCATGGCGGGGAAGGGACCCGTCCCCAGGGGCCGCGCGATGTAGGCGTTGATTGTGTCACCTTTATGCCCCTGTAGGGTAGTGGTTTCAGCGATCATGCCCTCATATTGATTGGTTTGATACATTCTTGCGTCCTCCTCCCAATAGTTGGAATTTCGATCTAGGTTGTTTATACAAAAGCCCCAAAACGTGCAACCCCGTTTAGGTTGTTTCCATTCGGATTTATATCCTCGGCGGTCGCAAAAAAGGGGGTTGCGCTGAAAGGGGAGATTGGGCTATGCTTTTTCCAACTCATCAGTATGGGGCCTTCTGATAGTGACAAATTGTAGAATTGAAGGTCTAGGGCGTCTTACCTTGCGATTCGGTGCCACGCGGACAACCGACCAGAGCGTGTCTTGCTCTCCATGTTCTGCTTCCAGCGGTGATCAGGTTCTCAGGGAAAAGACCATAAACCATTTCTCGATAAGGAGAGAACATGAGTAGTAAAATTTATGTCGGTGGTTTGCCGTATGCGACCACCGACGCGCAGCTTCAGGAAATCTTTTCGGCCCACGGGCAGGTTGAATCCGCCCGGGTAATCACCGATAAGTTTACCGGTCGTTCGCGCGGTTTCGGTTTCGTCGAAATGACGAATGCCGACGAAGCGCAGAAAGCCATTCAGGCGCTGAACGGTACGGATCTCGACGGACGCAACCTCACGGTGAACGAGGCCCGTCCGCAGGAACGGCGGTCCGGCGGGTTTGGTGATCGCGGCGGCGGTGGTGAGCGGCGCGGTGGCGGTGGTGGTGGCGGGGGTCGCAATCGCTGGTAAACGGTTATTCCAAGGTTAATCCCGGGAGGGGCGCTAGGTCGGAGCGCCCCTCTTTTTTTGGCTTGAACTTTTTCCGGTTCCCACGCTTCTCCATGAATGGATAAAATCGTCTTCGCTCAGTTGCCCTTGGTCGATTTACAGAGCAGGCCGGTTGACCTAAGCGCAAAGTTTCAAAAATATCTCTTGCTCATCTTTCTGCGGCACCTTGCCTGACTGCCTTGCCAGGCTCATCTCGGTGAGGTGAGTTCATGCAAAGCTGAATTCGACCGGCGTGGAGTTGCGATCGCGGTCGTGTCATTCGCCGAGCCGGCGACGTTGCTTCACTACCAGGAGCAACACGCATGGCCGTTCCACATTTTTGCCGATCCGAAGCGGTTGGCGTATCGAGCGTTTCGACTGGGGCGCTTATCGTGGTTCCACGTGTTTTCCGTGGCCACGCTAAAGCTTTATTTTAGATTGATGCGCAAGGGCATGGCCCGGGAGAATTACGGCCAGGAGGATATTTATCAAGCTGGTGGAGATTTTCTGCTGGATCGGGCTGGCAATATTCTCTTTGCGCATCGGAGCCAGGACCCGGCCGATCGACCGTCGGTGGAGAAATTGCTCCACGAAATCGATGGTCGGGACTAGGTGGATCGTTTATTTCGGTCGCAGGTATGCTTGTTTCATTTGCACCTTTTCGTCCGGCGGCGCGGTCCAGACCAGATCCGCTCGGTAAGCGTAGATGTCCATGGCATTCCATAGCGGAATCGCCGGCGCATCTTCTAAAATCATCTTGTGCGCGTCCCAAAGCAGCTTCTCGCGCTTCTTCACGTCGAAAGTCTTTTGCTGCGCTTCAAGGATTTCGTCGAGTTTTGGATTGCTGTAGCCCAGGGTCCGCCGGGTCATGCCGGTTCTGAAATACTGCTGAAAGAGCGTGTCCGCGTCGGTGAGGCTGCCTCGTCCAGTCAGATAAATGGGATATTTGCCGTTTTTATAATCGGTGTTGAAGATGCTCCACTCCGGCGTTTTTAAATTGGCCTTGATGCCGACTTTGGAAAGCTGCTCGACGATCACCAGCGCGACTTCGCGATCTTTTGGATAGCGGCCGGTGGGACTGTAGTAATCGATCTCGAAGCCGTTGGGGAACCCGGCTTCAGTGAGCAGCTGTTTGGCTCTTTCCGGATCGTAAGGGAAAGCTTTGGCGCCCGGCTCGTAGCCGAAAACCTGCGGGCCCAAAAGACCGCTCAAGGGATACGCGTTGCCTTCGAGGATGTGTTTGATGATTCGATCGCGGTCGATGGCGTGCGTGATGGCGCGGCGAACTTTGACATTGTCCAGAGGTTTGTAAGCTGGACTCAGTACCAGAAAAATTGGCCGCAGTCCCTGCACCTGCTGGATACGCAGACGCGGGTTGGCTTTCAGCCGCGCTACTTCATGGGGCGGGATATTGCTGATGACATCGGCCTGGCCGGCTTCGAGCGCCGCGATGCGCGCTGCGTCTTCTTGAATCGCCTTGTAAATCACTTCA
>CAMLCX010000280.1 GCA_946478635.1 uncultured Pseudomonadota bacterium | reverse complement strand
ATTTGTCCCAACAGCAGCTCCGAACCGATCGCAACGATTTCCGCGGTGGCCATAAGCAGTCTCCTCGCCTGGCCAAATCTATACCTTAGCCCGCGCGCGACACAAGTGAGCAATGCTTCTGCGCACTTGTTCGATTTCGACATCTTTGCGAGAATACCCCCATGATCATCCTGCTATCCAACGACGACGGGATCCAGTCGGAAGGACTCGTCGCCCTCGAAGAGAAGTTGCGCAACATCGGCGAAATTTATATCGTCGCGCCGGACCGCGCACAGAGCTCCATGAGTCACGCTTTGACATTGCATCGCCCGCTGAGAGTGAACGTGCTCGGCCAACGACGCCTTGCGGTCGACGGCACGCCCGTGGACTGCGTGAAGCTTGCGCTCACCGGCCTTTTGCCGGTGCGCCCCAATTTGGTGATCTCTGGAATCAATAAAGGGCCCAACCTTGGCGACGACATCATTTACTCCGGCACCGTTTCGGCCGCCATTGAGGGCGCATTGCTCGGCATTCCGGCGATCGCTGTTTCACTGGTCACTTTCAAAGATTTTGATTTTCGCGCCGCGGCGGAGTTTACTGCGACTTTGGTCCAACGCATCGCCGAGCGCGAAATTCCACCCAAAACTCTTCTCAACGTGAATGTCCCGCCGCTGCCCAAAGAAGATCTCAAGGGTTGGCGCGTGACGCGCATGGGCAAGCGCCACTACAGCGAAACCATCGTCGAGCGAGTCGATCCGCGCGGCGGAAAATATTATTGGATCGGCGGCGACGATCTGGGATTTGCCAACGACGACGGCACCGACTGCCAGGCGGTCCACGACGGCTACATTTCCGTCACGCCTCTCCAGGTCGATTTGACGGATTACAAGTTGCTGCAAAACAGCACCCTGCCGAACTTTCCCTGGCCGTGAAAATCAGCGATGAGTTGGTCGCCGTTGAACGACAAACACATGGATGCGGAGATCAGACTCGACAAATGGCTTTGGGCCGCGCGTTTTTTCAAAACCCGATCGCTCGCAGCGGACGCCGTCAGCGGCGGCAAAGTCGAAGTAAACGGTGATCGAGCCAAGTCAGCCGTATCATCCGCACCGGCGATAGGTTGGTGATCCGCCGCGGTTCGTATGAATGGACCGTTGTCGTCAAGAACGTGTCGCGGCTGCGAGGACCGGCGCCTCGGGCGCAGCAGCTCTATGAGGAAACCATGGAAAGCCTGGGTAACCGCGAAGCCGCCATCGCTCAGATGGTCTATTGCTTTTACTAATCGGCCGCCACCTTGACTTAGAAAATCCTAACCGATAATGGACTAACACCTGAGTTCTAGAGGGAGATCGAATGGCAAAACACTTGTCGTCAAAATTCCTTGTCGTTTTCATCGCTCTATTATCGATGTCGGCGCCACTCTTTGCCCAGTCCGCTCCCTACTTCCAAGGCAAAACCATCATGCTGGTCCAGGGGCGTGAACCCGGCGGCACCGGCGCGCTCCGCGCGCAGGCGGCGATTCCGTTCTTGAGAAAATACCTTCCCGGCGAGCCGATCATCGTCACGCAGTTTATGCCCGGCGGCGGCGGTCGAAAAGCGGCCAACTATATCTACCACAACTCCAAAGCGGATGGCTTGACGTTCGCAAATGTCGGTTCCGGTCTGATCGCCAACGCCATACTCGGCTCTACGGGCGTCGACTATGACATCGATAAGTTCGTCTATCTCGGCGCCGCCAACAGCACAGCCCAATATGTTTTCGGCACGTGGGCGAAACTCGGCCTAGATAGCCTTGATAAATTGCGCGGGCGCCCTGGTTTGCGTATCGGCGCTCAAACGGTGGGACACGATATTTACATCAATGGCAGATTATTTTCATGGCTTCTCGGGCTTAAAGATCCCAGATTCGTCACGGGTTATTCCGGCCCGGAAGTGGACCTGGCCATGACTCGCGGCGAACTGGACGGCCGCGCCAACATCCCCGATACCATCCTCCAAAGGTCGCCGGAGTTCATCGAAAAAAAACTCGTCAACTATCACGCCATCATCCAAATTCCCAAAGACGATCGTCACCCGCATCCGCTATTTAATAAGTTGCCCGAATTGGAAACGTTCGCCAAGACTGAGAGAGAACGAAAAATAATGACCATGTTTCGCACGTTCCGTTTGGTCGGTTCGCCATACGTTCTACCGCCCGGCACGCCCCAGGAAATCGCCAACCAATATCGCGAAGCCATGCGCAAAACCTTCAAGGATCCGGCGTTTTTAAAAGAGTTCAAAAAATTATCCGCCGATGATGCCACGCCACTGTTGCCGGAGGCCCAGGAAAAAGCCATCAAGGACATCCCGCGCGACTCCGAAGTCATTGCGCTGTTTAATAGGCTCGCCGGCAGCGAGCCTCTGCCGCCGCGCTAGTACCTGGAATCAGGATCGATCAGGCTACGCTAACTGAGAATCTCGAATCGACCAGAGAAGTTTGTCGTTCTTACAGGAGAACAGAGAACAGACAGAGAACAGGGTCAGTCACGAGAACAGCGCACGAGAACAGCGAGAACAGGTCACCCCTTAAATTCTTGACCCCTTAAATTCTTAAACGTGCAACATATACACCGCCAGGCTTTTCCTTGACTGTTACGGTGAATGTCCTTGCATGATGATTGATAGTCGACGCATTTTTTGACCGCATGATCCGCCTCCTCGTTTTATTCTCCCAATTTCGTCGTACCCACACTTGAGCGCAATACATCACTTAACGCTCGTCGGATTTGCTATTGTTACACTGTCGCCGGTGGCGCAGGGCAACCTGCCTGCCGCCTCTGTGGTCTGTTTGTAGTCTAACACAATCCGATAGGACTTCGTCTCCCTCGGAGATTGACCGCATGTCTGGGGTTTAATAGGTGGTGTGGGCTTGTAGTCCGGTCGTAGTCCGCTACTCGATTCTTTAGCTCTTGCTTCTTTGCTTCACTCTCTGATTCAGCGACTGCAGCACGCCGGCGTCCACCGCCGCGATCACATCGACTGCCGCATCGAGATCCTCTTCGGTCATCCCCGCTTTCCTTGCGTCCGCAAGGCGCCGGTCCACTCAGGGATCGCAGAGCCGCATCATCGCCACGGTGAGACCGATGAGCATCTTCTCGCGCTCGGTCAGACACTCGACCGCATGCGCGTCGCGGTAGAAAGTTCGGAAGTCGGCTTTCTTCAAGGTCTGGCTCCCTCTCAGCGTTCAGGTCAGAAGACCGCGCGGCGCGTCCTCTAGAACAAATAAGTTGAGTTCAAAACACACAATGAAGCGCCGAGTGCTGATTCACTCGTGCCCTAGCACTCGAAAGCCTTCTCGCTCGGCTGCTTCGGCGAGATTTCGGTCGAAAGTAACAAATTCAATACTGGTCGGATCCTCGTCCGCGGCAGTTAACGCGGCCCCGATCTGAAGGGCATCGGCAGCTCTTAGCGGATGCGTTTCAACTATTCTCTCCGCATGGCGGCGAACGATCTCGATTGCCGTCACTTCCGACCATTGTTGCCAAAGCCTTAGCAAATCTCGACGAACGGCAAGCAGTCGCGATGCCGCGCTTGGCTCTTCACGTCGTCGACGGGCCAATGCGGAAAATACTTCGATGCGCGTCAAAGTCCACACAACGACGTCGGAATCTTCACGATACCAGACTTCAGCCTTCGCAGAGCCGCGCTCTGTAAGGAATAAGGGAATAATTGCAGAGGTGTCCCAAAACCTCACCAGCCACTCCGTCGCTCGTCCAATAAGTCTTGCAGCACACTTCCACGCACTTTCACTAAACGGCGCTTCGCAAGCCACTTCCCGGAGTCACCAGTTCCGCGCCGAATGAGCCCTTTGCGTTCAAGACGTGCGATCCGGCTATCATCCCGAACACCGCTCCCCGTCGCTTTTTGCAGAGGTATAATTTGGGCCACTGGTTGGTTTCGATCCAACACGAGGATGGATTCGCCGCCCTTCACCTGATCGAGGTAGCGAGACAGGTTGTTCTTTAAATCAGCGATTCCTGCTTTTCTCATATAGCCATAATAGCCATCACAGGCCTTGGGGTCAATTGCAACGGTATCCGACGCGCGACTGCATGCGCGTCCCGGTAAAAAGTTCGGAAATCGGCTTTCTTCAAGGTCTGGCTCCCTGTGGTTAAAAGTTGTCTAGAGTCTCGCGTCCAGAGTCTGGAGTTGCCCAACCCTAGACCCGAGACCCTAAACGCTAGACTAAAAACTCACGCCGGCTTCACTCCGGTGATCAGCGCGTAGGAGAAGCTTCCCTTCACGTGGGCGTGGTCGCCGTGGGAATGCCAGGTGAAATAATGTTTCTTCATGCGCTCGGCCAATTCCGGCGACTCGGTTTCCAATTCCAGCGCCGCTTCGAGCCAGTGTTGTCCGGTGGGGATGCCGTCCATGCCTTCCTGATTGAACGAATATGACAAAATATTGGTGCGCGGCACCCGGTAGCCCGCTTTGGTCAGCAGGCGCTGGATGCTGCTCGCCGTGTGATAGCGAAATTCGTCGCCGTGGGTGCGCCGGAACACTTGATTGATTTTCGCCTCCAGTTGAATATCGACCGCGTCCTTGGCTTCTTCGATGATCGGGTCGAGCACGACGAAGCGCCCGCTGTTCTTGAGCACGCGCAGCACCTCGCTGACAACGCCGGCGGGATTGCCGAAATGGTGCAAGCTGAACGATACAAACGCCCGATCGAACGTGTTCGACTTGAACGGCAGTTTATCCGCCTCACCCGCGCTTTGCGCATAATGAGAAATCGGATCTTTGTGCTGGTGGCCGACGTCAAGCATCGCGAGAGCCTGATCGACGCCGATGATTTTTCCACCAGTCATCTTTTGGGAGAGCGGCCGGGCGACGCGGCCGGTACCGGTCGCGACATCGAGAATCAACTCGCCGCCTTTGAGCGCGAGCATTTCAATGAGTTTTTCCGTCAGCGAGCTGCGGATGCCGGACAACCCGCGCTGGTCGAACTCGGCGGCATGGGCGGGGTCGTGGAAGCGTGTTTTTTGCTCGTGACCGTGATCGTGCGAATGACCGTGCTGCTCCGCCTGCTTGTCAGCGTGCCCATGGCCGTGCTCGTGGGAATGCTCGTGATCGTGGCCGTGATCATGCGCTTGATCGTGATCGTGCTTGTGTCCGTGTTTTTGTTCGTCCGCCATTTTCTTATCCTTACGTTTCTTAGTCTCCGCGTCCGCCGCGCCTCCGCGGTGAAAAATCCGAAGATTCACCACAGAGACACAGAGTTCGCAGAGTCGGAGTTATACCTTCTCTATATGGCTAATGCCTATTTCTTCTCTGACTCGCGCCTCTCGCCTCACGGCTCGCGCCTATTGCTTGGCCATGCCTTCCATAATCTCCCACTGCTCGTCGGTCACTTTCATGATCGACAACCGTGAATTACGAACGAGGTCGAAATTCTTGAGTTTCGGGTGCGCCTTCACTTCAGCCAAGGTAACGGGCTTGGGCAGCGGCTTCGATGCCTCGATGTCGACCACCAGCAGCTTGGGATCGTTCTTGCCGGGATCGGGATATGCGCCGCCCAATGCCTTCGCGATACCGATCGCCGCCTTTTCATCACCCGTGTGATAGATGAAAATCTGCTCGCCCTTTTTGATGTCCTTGAGATTCTTAAGCGCCAGATTATTGGCCACGCCGTCCCACATGGTTTGCTTGTCTTTCTGCAGTTGCTGAAACGAGTAGACCGACGGTTCGGTCTTGAACAACCAACGAGTTGCCATAAACTTTCCTCCCGAGCTTCTTTATAAAATGGCGGCGCGGCGCATACAAACTCTGATACCGGGCTCGGCTAAGTGGGGCTTGTCCCCGGCCGGCGGCCGCGTCAGTCGTCTGCCGCGTCAACGACCTACCTCAGGCTAAAGATCTGCTTCCAGATCTTTTCATATCTGGCAAATTCCCGGTATTCCTTCTCGCCCAGGCCATAAACCGTTGTCAGGCCGATGGCCTCGGCGGGTTCGACTTTCGGATTTGCCGGCACGCGGCCCTCGATGCCGAACGCTTTTTGCCCTTCATCCGAAGCGGCCCAGCGATGGAACAACCACGCCGCGTTTGGGTGGGGCGCGTTTTTGAATACCGCCGTCGCGCTGATCAACCCGACGCCGAGGGACCGCAAATAATTGAGCGGCCCGCCTTTCTGCATTCGCGGCAATAAATGATGCGTGTAGCAGGTGAGACAAACCGAGCCTTGCCCGGCCATCAAGAGCTCCACCAATTGCGGATGACCGCTATGAAACTCGACACCGTTGGCGGCGATTCTTTTGAACAAGGCGACAGCTTTGTCGGCGCTCTTGTACCTTTGTTCGGCGAAAGCGATCAAGAACTCCGCGTCGCGCGGCTCGGCCAAAAGTTTGCCCTTCCATTTCGGCTCGGCAAACTCTTCAAAACTTTTCGGTTCGTCCGATTTCCCGACCAACTGCGTGTTCCACGCGGCGACCAAAGTGTTGAAGCGCGTCGCCACCCAGTAGGTGCCCTTGAGATGGCTCGCGAAGACGTCGGCTTCGGGCGGCAATTTTTCGAGCACGAGGCCCTGCTCATGCACCTGCATGACGTTTTCGAGGTTCATGTGAAACACGTCAGATCGGAAGA
>CAMLCX010000279.1 GCA_946478635.1 uncultured Pseudomonadota bacterium | reverse complement strand
GTCTTCACCTTCTTGGGGATGGGTCTTCTAGGTTATCTCGAACAGCGTGGCAAAGGCGTGGCGGAAGGCCGACTGGCCACCGCTTATGCTTTCGCTGGAGGCTTGACCATTCTCTTTATCGTTTTTAATCCCGCTGGACAGATTGATGTTCTCAATCTCTTGAAAGGTGAAGTCATTGCGCTATCGCAAGGTGAATTGAGGCTGTTGGCCGTAGTTTTCGGTGCGGTACTCCTGGCAATGCTCGCTTTCCACCGAGAATTTCTTTTAATTTCGTTCGACCGCGACTTGGCGTTTCTCTTGAAGGGACGGCAAATGATCTGGGACGTGTTGCTTTACTTACTTGCCGGCTTGATCATCTCTTTCGGCGTAATCTTGGCGGGACCTCTACTGATTTTCGGTTTTCTAGTGCTGCCGGCGCTGGCAGCCAAGCCGCTAGCCAAGCGCATGAGTTCCTATCTACTGCTGTCTTCAGTAGTGGGAGTGATCACGGCAATCTTTGGGTTTTATTTTTCGGTGCGCTTGGATCTTCCCTTGGGACCGACGGACGTAACTCTGGGATGCTGCCTGATCTTCCTGGCGTACGCGTTGCGGCGTTGTTTTCCTAAGACAGGCGTCGCGCTGCTGTTACTCATCTGTGTTGGCGCATCGATAAATGGCTGTAGCACGAAAACAACAGCCGTGCCCGTTCCCGAGGCGAAAGCAATTCATGCTGAACAGCTCTGGCTGGCCAAGGTAAAGAACAGCACCACTTCGACTTTACTTTTGCCGGCGACAAATCCGCTCCGCTCGCTTGCCGAGATGGCGGGCAAGGCTACTTCTGACTACCGCCAGAGTGTGATGGATTTGTTACGCGATGACCTGAAAACAGAACTTGCACAAAGAGGATTTCGGATTTCCCTGCCGGAGGAGAAGGACGCACGGTTTGCGGCTTTTCCCACGGACACCAGCACGGCCGTGCGCGTCGCCCGCGAAGGAAAACTCTCGGGAGTAGCTTTCGTCGGTGATATCCGTCGCTGGGAAGTAGAAGCGCAAAAGTTTGTCCGAGTCTTAATCGAGTTTAAGCTCATACGAATCGACGATGGGGCCGTGCTCTGGGAGAGGCGGATTCAGCGCGCCGTTCCCACGCCCAGTGCGACGAATATCGGTCAGGCATCTACGGATGCTGTGAGAGAAATCGTGCACGAACTATTCGCGGGATGAAAAGGGAACGCCACGTCGGCCGTATGGTCTTATAGCCTGATCAGCGTCATTTTGGTGAGTCTTCTGTCGCTCATCGGCCTCGCCTTCATTTCCGTCAGCGAGGAGAAGTTAAAGCAAATCATCTTTGTCATGGTCAGCCTGGCGGTCGGCGGCCTATTCGGCGATGCTTTCATTCACCTATTGCCGGAATCCTTTGAAAAACGCGGGAGCAAACTGGAAGCCTCTCTCTATGTCTTGGCTGGTATTTTCGCATTCTTCATTCTTGAGAAGTTTCTTCGTTGGCGGCATGAGCACGTTTTCGCATCCGGTCATTCCATCCATCCCGTAGGATACATGAATCTATTGGCCGATGGGGCCCACAATTTTATCGATGGGATGATCATCGGAGCCTCGTACGTCGTGAGTCTTCATGTCGGCATTGCAACTACGATGGCTGTGGTCTTTCACGAGATTCCCCATGAGCTGGGCAACTTCTTTGTCTTGCTTTACGCCGGCTTTACAAAGACCAGAGCGCTCTTTTTTAATTTTCTATCCGCGCTCTTCGCGGTTTTAGGGACGATTATCGCTCTCCTGGTCGGTTCCACAGTGGAAGATTTTTCCAGTGTGATGTTGCCGCTGGCGGCGGGCGGGTTCATCTATATCGCTGGGTCTGATCTGGTGCCGGAGCTAAATAAGGAATCGAAGCTTGGCAAGTCAGTGGTGCAGTTGCTCGCCATAGGACTGGGTGTTGGCTTGATGCTCTTGTTAGATATGCTGGAAGAGTAG
This sequence comes from uncultured Pseudomonadota bacterium, assembly GCA_946478635.1. The sequence continues at coordinate 4,650 of CAMLCX010000279.1, read as the reverse complement.
GCTTGCTGTGCGAAAACAAGATAGGTCTATGTTACGGAGAAAATGAGATGGAGCAAGGTCGACAAAAAACAATCTTAGGATATCTGCTAATTATGGCTGCTCTATTATATCTTCCGTCCGGTCCGGCTCAAGCCGCAATCGAAATGGGCGTCACGCGTGCCACGCTGAAAAACGGTCTCCGAGTGGTGATTGTTCGGAACACGCTCGCGCCGGTGGTGACGACCCAAATTAATTATTTAGTCGGCTCGAACGAAGCGCCGGAGGGTTTTCCCGGCATGGCGCATGCGCTGGAGCATATGATGTTCCGCGGCAGCCCGGGCCTGTCATCCGCGCAGCTTTCCAACCTCATTGCGGCGATGGGGGGCAATTTCAATGCCGCTACCCAGCAGACGGTGACTCAGTATTTCTTTACGGTTCCGGCGAGTGACCTCGAGATCGCACTCAATATGGAGGCCATTCGGATGCGCGATGTCCTCAGCACTGAGGCCCTCTGGCGACGGGAACGGGGGGCCATCGAGCAGGAAGTCGCGCAGGATCTTTCCAATCCTCAGTACATGTTCTACTCCCGACTCCTCAACGTAATCTTTGCCGGGACACCGTACGCGCACGACGCGCTCGGCACCCGTCCGTCATTTCAACAGACGTCGGCCAAGACGCTCAAAGACTTTTACAAAAAATGGTACGCACCTAACAATGCCATCCTAATGGTCGTCGGCGACGTTGATCCCGCGGTGGCCTTGACGACGATCAAGCGGCTGTTCGAGCCGATTCCGCGCCGCGCCGTGCCCGCGCGGCCAAAGATCCAACTGCAACCGGTAAAGCCCACCACGATTGAAATCGATTCGGATTTGCCCTACGGAATAGCCGCCGTGGCTTATCGGCTGCCGGGATATGACGACGCGGATTTTGCAGCGGGCATAGTATTGGCAGACGCCCTGGACAGCCGAAGGGGAAACTTATACGGGCTCGCCGCCGAGGGCAAAGCTCTCGCCGCCGGATTCGACGCCACGGCCCTTCCCAAGGCCGGTTTCGGCTATGCCCATTCGGAATACCCGCAGGGACAAGACAGCTCTGCGCTCATCGCTGAGATGAAGCAAATTATCGACGGATACGTTAAGAGCGGCATCCCCTCTGACCTGGTCGAAGCAACCAAGCGTCGCGAGGTGGCGGAGGCGGAGTTCCGAAAGAATTCGATCTCGGGGCTTGCCGCCGAATGGTCACAAGCTCTGGCGGTTGAAGGCCGCAACTCTCCCGACGATGACATCGAAGCAATCAAGAAAGTAACCGTCGCGGACGTGAACCGAGTCGCCAAGAAATACCTTACCAACAACACTGCCGTCGTAGCCGTATTGACGCCGCGCAAATCCGGCAATCCGGTTGCGTCCGAAGGCGCAAAGCCTGGTGCTGAGTCTTTTGCTTCAAGGGAGACAAAAGCCGTTCCGCTGCCCGCGTGGGCGAAAAGAACATTGGATCCTTTGGATGTACCGACATCGAAAGTCAATCCCACTGTGACGGTGCTCGCCAACGGGCTGCGACTGATCGTCCAGCCGGAGACCATCAGCGACACGGTCAGCGTTTACGGCGCTGTTAAGAATCGGCCCGAGCTTGAGGCGCCCAAAGGGAAGGAAGGAGTCGATCAAATCCTTGACGAGCTCTTCTCGCACGGATCGTTGAAGCTCGACCGTCTGGCGTTCCAGGAGGCACTGGACGAGATCGGCGCGCAGGCATCGGTCGGGACGCGCTTCTCGCTCCAGGTTTTATCGGATCGCTTCGAGCGGGGCGTGGAATTACTCGGCGACAATCTGCTGCATCCCGCATTGCCACAAGCGGCCTTCGAAGCGGTGAAGCAGCGAACCCGTCCGGCGGTCGCGGGTCGCCTGCAAAGCCCCGTCTATCTCTCGCAGCGCGCGTTTCTCCAGGCGATTTACCCAAAGAATGATCCGACCCTGCGTCAAGCCACGCCGGAGACCGTATCGTCCATCGAACTTGAAAACGTGCGGGCCTATTACGAAAAGGTATTTCGTCCCGATCTCACGACCATTGTCGTCATCGGCAAGGTAACTCCGGAGCAGGCAAAGGCCGTCATCGAAAAATATTTCGGCGAATGGAAAGCGACGGGGCCGAAGCCTGTAACGGATCTCCCTCCGGTGCCGCGCAATAAACCGATTGCTACCGTAGTGCCCGACCGCAGCCGCGTGCAGGATGAGGTGACTCTCGGCCAGACTTTCGAGCTGACGCGCCAAGACGCGGATTATTATCCGCTTCAACTGGGCATGAACGTTCTTTCCGGGGCGTTCTATGCTAGCCGGCTGTATCGCGACCTGCGGGAAAACACGGGATTGGTGTACTCGGTGGGCGCCGATCTCCAATCGGGTAAGACCCGTTCGGTTTTTTCTGTATCTTATGCGTGCGATCCGCCGAACCTGGCGAAGGCGAGGGCGCTCGTGGAGCGCAACTTACGCGAGATGCAAAGGAAGCCGGTCACGTCTGAAGAGCTACTGCAAGCCAAGACCCTCCTGGTGCGAGCCATTCCGCTGTCGGAATCGAGCGTCCATGGAATTGCCGGTGGACTGCTCGATCGTTCGTTGAAGGATCTCGCCCTCGATGAACCGATCCAAGCCGCGAAGCGCTACAAAGAACTCACATCGGCCGACGTGCAGGCGGCATTTTCAAAATGGCTCGCAGTGGACAATCTCGCCCAGGTCGTGTTGGGGCCGAATATGAAGTAGGGAATATTAACGTCGAGCGAAATTTATAGGAGATTTCAATGGCGCATCGTCGTCCTCCGCTTGTGCGCGCATTGCAGCTTAATTCGGCGGTCATGGTCGTAGAGATCGTCGCCGGGATTAGCTCCAACAGTTTTAGCCTCATCATGGATGGCATCCATAATCTTTCCGACGAGGTCGCGCTTGTGCTGCTGGTGTTAGCCTACAGCCTTAGAGCGGGGCTTTCAGGCAAGCTGCTGCGCTACGCAAACCTATTCAATTCAGTCGGCCTTTTGGCGATCTCTACTTTCGTTATTTTGCGTGTTGTCGAGCGCCTGTCTCACCCTGTCGAAGTTTTCGGTCTTGTCCCAATCGTTGCCGGCTTGATCGGAGCGGCAGCCAACTGGGGTGTCGCTCGCGTGCTTCGTGAGCCAAGCAAAGAGGATGTCGCGATTCGTCTCGCCTATGTGCACAACCTGGGCGATACTTTGGTCTCGCTGATTCCGGTGGTCGCCGGAGTTCTGATCTTTGTCTCGGGAAATTTTCTTTTTGACTCACTATTTGCTCTCTTGATCGCAGCCGTAGTCATTGTCACGACCTTCCAAGCCGTCATCGGGTCCCACCAGGAGCTGCTTTGGCCGGAGAACGTATCTTGCGGTCATTGACGAACTGAATAAGGCGCCAGACAACGATTCGTGCTCCGGTTCAATCGAGGAGTGCCAGCTGCGGGTGATGTCAGCCGTCGGTCTTCGCAGATCTTTAGGTTGCAGGCTTTTGGGACACTCTCCGTGAAGCGTAGATGAGGAATATGCCCGCAAGGATGAAGGGGATGCTTAATAGCTGTCCCATATTCAAAGGCATGCGGTTCTCGAACGGCATCTGATTTTCCTTGACGAATTCGATCATGAAGCGAGCGAGAAAACAGGTCGCTAGGGTCGTGCCGAAGACTCCACCGGGAAATTGAATGATCGTGGTCTTCCAGTAGGCGACGTACAACGCGCAAAAAACCAGAAAGTACGCCGCCGCCTCGTACAGCATCGCCGGATGTCGGGGAATATTGTCGACGCGGGCGAACACGACGGCCCACGGCAGGTTTGATGGGATGCCGAGAATCTCCGAATTGAAAAAATTACCGACGCGGATCAGCGCCGCCGCCAACAGACAGGGTATGGCGAGACGGTCGGCAAGCTCGATGAAGCTCATGTCGCGGTGTTTTCTGAAATAGAGATAGAGCGAGATCATCACGCCGGCGAACCCGCCGTGGCTCGCCAATCCGCCTTGCCAAATCATGGGAATTTGCCAAGGGTGTGACAGAAAATAGCCAGGCTGATAAAGAAAGACATGACCGAGTCTTGCGCCAATGATGGTGCCGAGAAATAAGTAGAGAAACAGGTCGGATAAATTTTCGCGCCGGCGTTCTTCCCTACGGTAAAACTCCGCCATGATTTGAAAACCGAGAAAAAATCCGAGTGCGAAAAAGATCCCGTACCAGCGAACTTCGATGGGGCCGAGAATAAAAATCGCAGGGTCCACATTCCAAATCAAATGGCGCATCTTAGGAGTCACGGTATCACTTTTTAACGAGTATTCGAGTTCGGCCGGCTGTATACAGCCGATCTTCTGCCTCGCTTTTTCTGCTATCAAGGCTCTGGTATAGTCCGCTCATGTCAGCCATTTTGATCAAAAACATCGGCACGCTGGTGACCGGCAAGTTGGAAAGTCCGCTCAGAGAGGCCAATTCCATTTTCATCAAAGACGGGAACGTTCATGCGATCGGCAATGATCTCAATCAACCGGCCGATTACACAATCGATGCTAACGGCATCACGGCGATTCCCGGCTTGATCGATTCCCACTCGCACCCGTCCATCGGCGAATACACGCCGGCGCAAAATTCCCTGGGCTGGATTACGAATTACATGCACGGCGGAGTGACGGCGCTGAT
>CAMLCX010000278.1 GCA_946478635.1 uncultured Pseudomonadota bacterium | reverse complement strand
CGGAACGAAGGCAAAGCGGTTGTGCCTTCAAGATGCAAGCGGGCGAGTTGCCATGAGGTCAGCAGCGAAAAGGTCAAACATTGCGCCGAGCGCGGAGGCCAAAATGAAACATTCGCGCCGGTGCCTTCGTTCCTCCAGGGTCACACCTCGATCAACGGAGTGTCGTCAGGTTTCCTCGTAGCATGAATAATCCGGGCTCGGAAGTAGCGGGAGCTCCAATTAAAGATACCGACAAGGAATATTGACTATGTCTCAAGCACAACTAACCATGGCTCTCTCCCATTACGATCGGCACGTCCCGTTGTTCGACGGCTCGGCGGCGGTGGCGGGCGTCGATCTGCAAGTGCTTGAAGTGGGACAGTCCAGTCCGCTCAAGCACGGCCAGGATCGACATGAGCGAATGTTACAAAAGGGCGAATTCGATATTTGCGAATTGTCGTTGTCGTCGTATCTAATCGCCAAGAGCCGCGGTATGCCGTTTACCGCCATTCCGGTTTTTCCGCGCCGTTTGTTCAGCCTGTCGCAAATGTGGGTCAACGTAAATGCCGGGATCAATCACCCGCGGGATCTGATCGGTAGGAAAGTCGGCCTGAGCACATTTCAAACCACGCTGTCCGTGCTGGCAAAGGGAGATTTGCATTCGGAATATGGTGTTCCGTGGCGTAAGATTGCATGGTTCATTTCTAAAGACGAAGCCGTGCCGCTCAAACCCCTCGATGGGGTTAACATGCAGCTCTTGAAGCCCGGACAGAAAATGGGCGCGATGCTGGAGCGGGGTGAAATAGACGCCTTGATGGTGCCCCATCCGCCCCACGAGGCGCTGCGCGGCGGCGGCAGCATTCGCCGTTTGTTCGCGGATCCCAAGGCGGAGGAGATCCAATACTTTCAAAAAAACGGCTACTATCCGATCATGCACTTAATCGCATTCAAAGACGCAGTATTGAAAACCTATCCGCAGCTCGCGCCGAGCGTAATGGCGGCTTTCGATCGGGCCAAGGAAATTTGCATGGATTACTACGACGATCCCAACTGGTCCCGCTTTGTCTGGGGACGGCATCTCTTCGAAGAGGAGCGAAAGGCTTTCGGTGCGGATCCGTGGCCGCACGGTGTCACAAAGAATCGCGCCAACCTGGAGCGCTTCATTGATTATTCGCTCGATCAGGGGCTGATGGAAAGGAAGCTCGCCGTGGAAGAGCTCTTTGCCGCCAACACACTGGACAGTTAGTGAGTCGACCGTGATTCGCGAAGTAAAATGTCCGATTTGCCGGAAATTAACGCCGTGGGAAAATAATCCGTGTCGCCCTTTCTGCTCGGAGCGCTGCCGGCTCATCGATCTCGGCGCCTGGACGCGAGGGAGTTACCGCATCCCGGCCAGAGAAATGGATATCGATCTCGACGACGAAGACGACGAGGACAAAGAGTCGAACAACTAAACCGAACTCTCTCCATGGCCATTCATCCAACCGCCGTCATCGATGCGCAAGCGGAGATCGATTCCGATGTCGAGATCGGCGCCTACGTAGTGATCGAAGGGCGGGTCAAGATCAAGCGCGGGACTCGCGTGATGCCGCACGCCTATCTTACCGGCTGGACGGAGATCGGCGAAGGTAACGAGATTCATCCCGGGGCGGCTCTCGGCGGCGCGCCGCAGGACAAAGCCTATGGCGGCCAGGAGAGCTACCTGCGGATCGGCTCCAATAATATTATTCGCGAATACGTGCAAATTCACCGCGGCACCGCCGCCGGTTCAGCAACAACTATCGGCAACGATAATTTTCTTATGGCGACCTGCCATGTAGGCCATAATTGCCGGCTCGGCGATAACGTCGTTCTCGCCAACGGCGCTTTGCTCGGCGGCTACGTGGAGATTGGCAACAATGTTTTTATCTCCGGCAATTGTGTGGTTCACCAGTTTGTCCGGATAGGCGAGTACGCTTTGATGCGCGGGCAAAGCGGCACGAGCCGCGACGTGCCGCCCTACGCCATCGTCGATTGGCAGCATACGATCCGCGGCGTTAACGTTGTCGGACTAAAGCGCGCTGGATTTGATGAAAAAAGAATTCGCGCGATCCGCGCCGCCTTCCGGACCCTGTTCCGGGGCGGGCGAAATCTCGCATTGGCGGTCAAAGAGCTAAACGAATCCAGCAAGGCCAACCAGGACGTGGCGGCCCTGCTGGAGTTTATTAAAGCTTCGAAGCGCGGGGTGTGCTTCGGTGCTAGCGAGTCGCGGTCGTAGCCGACGAAGGAACATCGGCCCGCGGTTCGGTCTCGGGTGGCGGCGCACCGACGAAATAGAGAGGCTCGGTGCCCTTGAGATTACTCGGTGTGACGACATAGTTGCCGCCAATCGCAGGGTAGATGATGTTGTTGGCAACATCGGCTCTACCGCCGCTCAACGCCCAACCAAGCCCGCCGGTAAGCAGCCCCAATCCCGCATAGGTCACCTTTGCCGGGATATAGAAGACGCTTGCCAGAGCCGCTCCCACACCGTAACCGGCTTCCGAGCTCACGGGCTGTTGTTCGGCTGGTTGATTGCTCGAACCCGCCGTCTGCGCGTAAACCGGACTCGCCATTACGGTAACCAAAGACGCCAGGGCAATGCCCTTAAGCAATTGTGTTCTCATGCTCAGAACATATATCAAGCGTTGTGCTACTGTCAATAATGACATTTTAAAAATTTACTTAACGGTGGTCAGGTTCTGATTGGGTCTCAGAGGTGAACTGGCTTTCCCGTACGGTCGCGGCCGTGGTCTGCAAGGGGCAATTGCCTGATCTAGCGTTGTTGCGACCCCCGCATAGCGAGGTCCGGAGTTTCTGTCCCGGTACTAGACTCCTGCAAAGCTCTTGCAAACTCCGAACTGATCCGGGTTGCCTAAATTGCTCTAGCGAGAAAACATCATCAATCTCCTGCAAGGCCGGGACGTCGTGAAATTCTCAGTTCGGTATTTAAAAACCCGTTCTTTAAGCGAGCGCAGGCAGCGCTCAACGAACGGAAGTTCGATCGCGCTGCCGACGGCCTGACCGTGGTGTGGGGATAAAGTAGCGCTCATAACAGGCGCGAATCTGTTCGCGATTTTTCTGATAATCGCGCAATAATTTTTTCCCGGATTTGATATGGTTTATTCGACTGTGGCCGCCTTTATATCCGAGCGCCTGGGCGATGCTTTGAAGCCTTTCCGGCTCTGCCTCGAATGCGTCGATGGACTGGTCGCGCTCGAGCCGCAAACGGTGGTCGAGCCGGCGCAGAAAAAGATACCCATCGGAGAGAGTCCGATATTCGCCGCGGCTTAAAATTTTCTCGTCGCGCAGAGCGTCCAGCGCTTTCAGTGTTTCGCGACGACGCAGTTGCGCGCAGCGATGACCGTGGGTGAGTTGTAACATCTGGGTCAGAAATTCAATGTCCACCAAGCCGCCGCGCCCTTTCTTCAGATTGAAGCGGCTTTCATCTTCGCCGGCAAGCTCACGCTCCATGCGCATGCGCAGGTGATGAATCTCGCTGACCTCCTCCGGTTTCAGTGAGCGTCCATAGGCGAATTCCCGGGTGATTTTTTCAACCTCTTTTCCAAGCAACGGATCGCCCGCAACGCAGCGCGTTTTGATCAGTGCCTGCCTTTCCCAGAGCTGCGAGCTCGATTGGTGATACTCGCGAAAAGCGTCCAGCGATGAGACCAGCGGGCCGGCTTTGCCGGACGGGCGCAGCTGCATGTCGATTTTGTAGGCGATCCCTTCTTCGGTCGGCGCGCCCAAGTAGGTGAGGAGTTTCTGGCCGGCGCGAACATAATACTCGTGCGCGGCTAAACCGCTGCTGCTCTTTGCTTCGGCATCGGCATGATAAACGAAAATTAAATCGAGGTCCGAATTGTAATCCAGTTCGCGGCCGCCGAGTTTGCCGCCGCCGATAACGGCAAATTGCCCATGGGCGACCGGGCCGAAGCTTCGAACGAGCTCCGCCAGCGTCATATCCACGGTTGCCTGAAGACATGCGTCGGCTAAATTGGACAATTGAGTCAGCGTTTGCATGAGACCCAGCTCACCACCGAGATCGTGCATGCCGATGCGGATGAACTCTTCGGTTTTATACCGCCGCAGAGCGTTGAGCTTGGCTTCCGTGTCGCCGTCCTCCGCGATGGCGGCGCGTAATTCTTCGCGCATCTCCGCTCTGGTTTTTTCAAAGCGCGTGAGATCGACGCGAATCAAGGTGTCGATCAGCTCGGGCCGATTGAGAAACAGGTCGGTCAGGAATTGGCTCTCGGCGAAGAGCGTAATCAAAAGACGCATGGTTTCCGGCTTTTCCGCGAGCAGAGTCAAAAATCCCGTGCGCCCGCCGATTCGATGACTGAATTCGGCGAGATTCACGAGCGCCCGTTCCGGCGCGCTCGAGCTCGTGATCTCGGCCATCAATGCCGGACCGAGCCGGCGCATCACCTTTAATCTTTTCGGACTTGGCGGCGTGTACACTTCGCCGTCACGGATGGCGAGCAGGTGCGCGTAGGCCTTTGCCGGATCGGCGATACCGTATTTCGCCAGCTCCGCGATGACGATTTCCTGGCGGTCAAGATCGTTCCAGACGGCACCGGCCGCCGATTGGGCATCCTGTTCGATTTCTCTTTGCGCGCGATAAAACAGCCGGTCAAAAACGCGGCGCACGGCTTTGGTCTGACGGCGATAGTCTTGCCAGAACTGTTCGCGCTCGCCGCGCCTGCCTTTGCGCCGGTAGCCCAGTCGTCGAGCCAGCGCTTGCTCCTCTTCCTTGCCCTCGGGGATCGTATGCGCGTGAGCTTCCTGGACGATCTGCACCTTATGTTCAACCTCGCGTAAAAAGCGGTAAGCCTCGCTCAGGGAGTCCCGTTCTTTCTTGGAAATAAAATGATGACGCGCGAGCGCCGCCAGCGCCGGCAGAGTGCTGGGTCCCCTTAAATCCGGCTCATAGCCGCCGTTCACCAACTGCAACGCTTGAGTGAAAAATTCTATCTCACGAATGCCGCCCACTCCGAGTTTGACATTGCGTTCCTTGTCCTGAAGCGTCAGCAGCTCGCTCTCGATGCGCGCTTTCATGTGGCGGAGCTCATCCACGGTGGTGTAATCGAGGTAGCGGCGGAAGATAAAAGGTTCGACCTCCTTGAGAAAGCGATGCCCCAGAGCGAGTTCGCCGGCAACCGGCCGCGCCTTGATCAAGGCGGCGCGCTCCCAGCATTGTCCCCACGACTCATAGTAGAGCATGGCCGAGTCCACGGACTGTACTAACGGCCCATTGACCCCGAGAGGACGAAGCCTTAGGTCGATACGGAAGACGAAGCCGTCTTCGGTGACATCCCCCATAGCCTGAATGATCTTTTTCCCCACCGCGCTGAAGAATTCTCTTGGCGACACCTTGCCTTTGGGCCCGCCGGCGCTTTCGCCTTCGTCGCTCTCGTAGAGAAAGATCACATCGACATCGGAGCTGAAATTGAGTTCGCCGCCGCCCAGCTTGCCCATGCCGAGAATGGCGAAGCGGTTGGGCTCCTTGGACCCGGGGAGAAGAAGCGGCCCGTAGTCTTTCTCCGCTTCCGCCCGGCAGAAACGGTAGGCGGCGTCGAGAGCAGCATCCGCCAGGGCCGAAAGCTCCCGCACTGTTTCCTCCATGCTGACCGAGGGCAGCAGATCGCGCGCGCCGATGCGCAAATATTCGCTCTGTTTATGACGGCGCAGCGCGGCGCAAAAATCGACAAACGTGGGCGCGCTTTGGGTGGCGAGTTGGAGTTCCTTCGAGTGCTGCGCAGCAGACTTCTGCGCGACTTTGATCTGGCGAAGAAAGGTCTCCGGCCAATGTTCTTTCTGGCGAATGAGAATATCGCTGAGAAAGGAGCTGCCGCCGAACAAGCGAAACAAATGCGGCAATTCTCCGTTGGGAATCTTCTCGAGGTTTTTCGAGGCACCAATATCAAGAAGCCGCGACAGGTTATTCTCCGCCAGATGCGGCGAGGGGCTCTTGTCAATCAGCGTCTTGAAAATCTTGGGCTCAGACTGTGGTTTAACCATCTTCTGTTTATTATTCACCCCATCAAGGTAATCGCCTGGGCGAAAAGCTTCAAGCGCAGCTCTATTTCAATACGTGGCGGTAACCCTTCCGCTACGTCAGGTAACCGAGTCGTTACTTCGACTTAAATTAGCTGGCTCTAGCTAGACTCGGAATCCACTCACTCAACGAACCGGAAAAATTTCTCCCTACTTTTTGCGAGCGTTTTTCCAATGATATGATCTAGCCGCCCTAACGACCGTCCCTTGAGACTCTCAGCGGATCTGCCAACTCGCATGGATCTTCTTCTTGACGCAGATCGTTAATTCGGCCTATTGTTCGCCCAGAAATTCGGCTGGGTCGTTCGGTCCAGTCACATCGTCGAATTCGTTTCACATCCGCCGGACGGCCTTTTCCCAGCCGGTTTAGCGCGAGCCAATGGCAACGAAGCAGGCATAATCGAGCTAGGCAAATCCAGTTATGGGGTGGCTTGCGACGATCCCAGGTTTAACGAAGAAGCGTAGGTCGACGCTATTTTAAATCGCTGCGGGTCATATTCCCCGCAGCTTGCTGCGTTGAGTTGATTTCTTTCAGAAGACCGTCATTCCCGCATGTTTTAAGCGGGAATCAGGCGGATCCGGAACTGGA
>CAMLCX010000277.1 GCA_946478635.1 uncultured Pseudomonadota bacterium | reverse complement strand
GTAAATAGCATCGAACCCGATAAGATGAGCAATCAGAACCGCCGGCGTCACGTCAAAGGCAGGGTATCGCACATCCAAATCTTGACTACTCGAAGCGAGCAGCGACTTTCCTTGAAATGTTAGCAGCTCAGCCACCGGCCGCTCCTCGATAGGTACTTCATCCCCGGTCGCCAACGAGCGCGGATCCTGAACCAACGTGTAAAATGGCACCCCATACTCTTTTGCCATGAGAGCCAACGGATAGGTGCCGACCTTATTTATGATGTCGCCGTTTTGCGCCGCTCGATCCGCGCCGACGATCACCGCGTTGACCTCGCCTTGTTCCATCACCTGGGCCACGGCGGCATCCGGAATGACTGACACCGGCACTCCCGCGTTGGCGAGTTCCCAGGCGGTTAAACGGACGCCCTGCAGATAGGGTCGCGTTTCCGTTGCGATCACCGAAAGTTCTTTGCCCAACTGTTTGCAATGCTGTGCAATCGCCACCAGTTCGCCGCTCACGTTGCAATGCGTCAGCACGCGCGCACGCTCGGGCAAGATCGAAGCCGCCAGTTTTGCGCGCGCCACGCGTCCGCGGACGATTTGTCGGCCCAACTCTCGCGCGCTCCCGGTGATCGACTCCCTTGGATCGCTATCCGGCGGCAACTTGTCAAGCCATTCTTCGAAAAAAGAACCCAGGCTGCCAAAATCGAAGGTCGGCCGAGCGTCGCAAAACTGCTGCGTCATTTCAGCTAAGCGCTGGCGCAACGCTGCAGCGTCGTTATTAGGATGGCGTTGAGCCAATAGCGCGCCGCTGTAAAGAAAAGTCAGCACCTGGCCGAAAGCGCGCGTATTCATCTCGCGCACCGCTGCCAGCGCTTGACCTACCTCCTTGACTTCCAAATATTCGACCTTATCGGGGATTTGCAGTTCGTCGAGGATCTTGAAACCGTTAGACTCCCACAATACCGGCTCGAACAGCGGACTTTGAACGGCGCTCATAGTCTCAACGCGATTCGGATCACAGATATCGCAGAGCCGCGCGGGCGACTTCGATAGTCTTCCTCTCCGCCTCGAAGAACTGCGGGTCGCGAAAGCCAAACTTGCCTTGCAGGCACTCATCGGAGACGGCAAGAACTGCGCCGGCCTTTTTACCACGAATTTGGGCAATCGTCAGAAAGGTCGAAGTGACCATGTCGATACTCGAGACGTTTTGTTCGTTAAGCTGTTGAATCAGTTCCGGTGTTTCTTGAAATAACGCATCCGTGGTGAAGATCCAGCCGAGATGGTAGCGAACCTTCAAACTGTCCGCGGCCTTTTTGAGTGCATTGACGATATCGGCATGAGCGACAGTAGAGAAATTCTCCGCGACATAATAACGCGACGTGCCGTCACCGCGGAGCGCGCCGGTGACGATCACGAGATCGCCAATCTTGATGTTTTCCTGGAGCGAGCCGCAGCTGCCGACTCGAATGAGCGCCTGCGCTCCGGCGCCGCATAGGATCTCCGTCGTGATCGCCGTGTCCGGCGCGTAACGCCCGCCATTGCCAACCGTGACGCGCTTGCCGTCAAGCGACCCGCTGTGCATTTCGTAATCCAGGAAGGTGAAATTTTTCTGCGGCTCATCGAGCAGCTTCAGCAGAATGTCGCTGCGCTCCTTGGGACCGGGAATCAGCGCGTAGGGCCCGAGCGAATCCGGCTTGAGGCCGAGCATCGACAGCATTCTCTGCGGCGTGAAATGAGCTTCTTTAAGCACCTTAAAGCGCCTGGTGAACGAACTCGAGGAGGTCTTGTACCGGTAGCACCTGAGGTTTCACATCTGCGAACGAACGCTGGCAAAGCGCGCTCGAGGTGAGCATCACCTGCGCCCCGGTGGCCGCGGCCTCGCGCATTCGATCCGACGCGCACCACTGCGCCAACTCGGGATCGGCCTCCGGAACGCCGCCGCCGCCGCCGCAACACCAGGCCCAGCGCCGATTTCGTTCCATCTCGATTAACTCGACTCCCGGGATCGCGCTGAGAATACTTCGCGGCGTCTCGTACACCCCGGCGCCGCGACCGAGGTGGCAGGAATCGTGATAGCTAATTTTTTTATCGACCGGTTTGGAGAAGGTTAGCCGCCCAGACTCGATGAGTTGGTTGACGTATTCGACGCCGTGCAGGGCGTGAAATCCTGTCTGGCTTGCCCTGGCATACTCGCGCCAAATTCTGTGGCAGCTGCCGCATGCGACCACGACCTTGTCGATCCCGGCTCTCTCGATGGTATCGAGATTAAGCTGTTTCAGGCGATCATACTCATGCCGAAATCCGAGATCGAAAGCATAGAGCCCGCAGCATTTTTCGTCGCTGCCGAGAATGACGAAATCCTCTCCTGCCTTTTGCATAATACCCGCCAGCGCGCGCGCGCCGCTGCGACCACTGGCGCGGTCGGCGGAGCACCCTGCAAACAGTAGCGTGGTCGCATGCGCCGCCCCTAATCGTTTGAGGTCAAGGCCCTCCGCCCAAGCGCCACGCTGCGACACAGGCTCGCCCCAAGGACTGTCATGCTGGCGCAACCCCTCGTAAATAGGCCGGTGCGCGGCGATAGGACCTTCTCTCTCGGTGATTTCCTCGCGCATTGCGACCGTGATGTCCCAGGGCCCGTAACCGTCATTGCGCACGCCGCAAAGTTCTTGGCACATAAGACAATTCGTGCAGGCGTAAATAACTTCTTTGAGCTCTGGAGTGATCGGATCGAGGCCGTGAAAGACGCGCTGGGCCATCAGCCAGCGTGACTTCGGCGTATGGCGCTGAAAGCGATAAAATTCGTAAGGCGGGCATTTCTCTTTAGGGCCCGGCGAATCTTCCATCGGATTCGCCGGCCCATGGCCGTAGCAAGAACCGCAAAGAACACAGCCACTACTGCGCTCGTCCAGCTCTTTGGCGTAAAGCCATTTTTTGACTCGTTCAAGCCCGCTGGGACCCTTGGGATCGTGCTTCATGCGGTTACGCCGAAAATTACTTAAGGTCTTAACCTTTATAACTCGCAGGTCGCGGCTGTCAACCAATTCCAGCCGAGTCTGGCGATTGAACCCGGATTCCGCAGTTGGTTATGAAAACTTTCGGTCGCCGACAAAGTGATTGTAGATTGCGGCTTTGAACACGGTGACATCTAGCAGCTTTCACCCGTTTCGACTGCGGCGCGGTGGGAGCGAAGTTCGATTGTCCGTGGTATGGGCCATTCGCGCTGCGCTGTTTCGGAGCGGCACCGCACGATTCCTGATTCCAAGAACTCGCCTTGGAAAAATCAACTATTTTGCAGTGGATTCGGGGTTAGCCTTGCGCAAAAGGGCGGAGAGTTCTTTTTGTTGAGTGCTATCGAGCGGAGCGAAAATTTCCGCCACGCTTTTTTCGAATAGCGGAAGCGTCGACTTATAGAGCTTGGCGCCCTTTTCCGTCAGTATCACATGCACGACGCGGCGATCATGCTCGTCGCGCTTGCGCAAAACCAGTTTTTTTTCTTCAAGACGATCGACGATTCCGGTCAAATTGCTCACCGTTACCATCATCTTCGCGCCGATTTCGCCGAAAGGCAGCCCGCCCGCGTAACCAATCGTGGCAAGCACGTAGAACTGGGGCGGTGTCAGTCCAACCTTGTTTAGATCATCTTCTAGTTTCTTATGGGACTGGAGACCGAAGCGAAGAAAGCGGATCCATAGACTGGTCGTATACGCCGTGAAGAATGGCCGTTTGTATATGCGCACGCCGGTTAATTTAATCGCACGAGCGTTTAAAAGCAACTTCGCGCGCTGTTACAATAAAAATGGGCCATTGGCTATCGGCACGAAACGGGATTGTTAGGCAGCGAACGGGAGAACGGAACCAGCGATGCGAATGCACATTCTTGGCTGCGGCGATGCTTTTGGCAGCGGTGGCCGCAATCAAAGCGGCTACCTCGTTGAAGCCAACGACCGCCTTTTCCTCTTGGACTGTGGACCCACGACATTGTTGGCGATGAAACGCGCCGGCATTGACCCGGGGCGTCTCGATGCGATCCTTGTCAGCCATCTTCACGGCGATCACTTTGGCGGTATTCCGTTTTTCTTCATCGAATATCTCTATCGCAAACCCCGCGTTGATACGCTAACGATTGCCGGTCCGCCGGGCACGGAGCAACGGGTTCGCCAATTGCACGGCATCCTGTACGGTGGCGGCAAACCTCAATGGGAATTTCCGCCGTTGAATTTTGTCGTCTTAACCCCTGGAGTACCGGAGCGCATCGCCGGCATTGAGGTGTTTCCCTTCCGCGTTCCCCATCAGACTGACGACGTGTCTCTGGGTCTGAAGGTAAGTTACCAGGACAAGCAAATTCTTTTTTCTGGCGACTCCGCTTGGACGGATGCTTTTATCGAGCATTGCAGAGGAGTCGACTTGTTTTTGTGTGAATGTTCATTTTTCAAGGAGCAACCGGGCAGGCATGTAAGCTACCCCCACGTGGAAGCAAACCTGGCCCGGCTTGAATGTAAGAAGCTCGTTCTCACTCACCTTGGCGAAGAAATGCTCGCGCGCCGCCATGAACTGTCGACGGCCACGGCTGAAGATGGCATGGTCCTGGAGTTTTGATCTTGGGTCGGTTTGAATCTAGCTTTGATCGCTGCGACCTTGGCGCCCGGGTTGCACCGGTAGAATCAAGACTCGATGACCGCTCTTGGTGAGAATATCCTGCGCGGTTTCTTGTGCGCTTAGCAGCTCCGGATAAGGCCCCACGCGCACGCGGAATGCGCTTTCGCCCGTCTGAAGCGACGTTGGTTCGACAAAAGCGTCAAAGCCTTTCTCGCTCATCTGCCGAGAGAATGACTCGGCACGGCCCTTTTCGCGGAACGTCGCCAACTGCAGAACGTAGCCTTCCGATAACTTGGTTTGTCGATTCTCCGGCGCGGAATCGATGATCGTCGGCAGCCGCTCCAGCCGCGGGCCGACTTGCTGCTCCATGGGCGAACCCTTTCCGGCGGGTGGCGACGATTTGAGTAGGTCGTAATGCTCAAAGCCATATTCCAGGAGCCGCTTGGTGTCACCCCACTGATCCTGGGCGCCGAGAATCGCGATGATCAGAGTGGCGCCGTTACGCTGCACGGCGCCGACAAAGCATTTCTGCGCCGCATGGGTGTAGCCGGTCTTTCCACCTAACGCCCCATCATAGCCCCACAGCAAGCGATTGTGATTACGCACTGAGATGCGCCGCGGTACGATTTTCTTTTTGACCATGGCGGTGGTGCTCACGGAACTGAACTTGGTTTGGACGATTTCGCGAAATAACGCATTCTTCATCGCATAACGAAAAATGATCGCGAGGTCCCGCGCGGTCGAGTAATGATCGGGTGCGGTCAGTCCGTGTGGGTTGGTAAAGTTTGTATTGGTCGCGCCAAGCTGATGGGCCTTTTGGGTCATCAGGTCCGTAAAGCGCTCGACGGAACCGGCGATCCCTTCAGCAAGCACCACACTCGCGTCGTTTGCCGATGCCAACATAATGCCGTAAAGCAACTCTTCAATCGTAACGGACTGGCCCGGACGCAAATACAACTTGGTCGCGGGCACTCTCGTTGCCTCCTTAGAAACGGTCAGAGTCTGGCTGAGACTCTTGCCGCTCTCGAGCGTGACAATTGCGGTAGCAACTTTGGTTGTGCTCGCCGGCGGCAGCCGTAGATCCGCTTCTTTTTGATAGAGAATCTTACCGGTCGCGGCATCCATCAGAACCGCCGCGCGCGCGGTCAGATCCTCGTCAGGAGCGAAGGCCGAAGACTTCTGAAACGGTGTGAAAACAATGACGACGGTAAGCGTTAAACTAACCGACAACAAATTCCGGATACTCAGTGTTACGTCCTCCGCCCTAGGTTTGAAGTTTTAAGTCGCCATCGTTCTAGCCAATGGTTCAAATTTAAAACTTAATTCTATCCTGTTTCTTGTAGCTTGAAAAGGAAAAAATCGCAACCGATTTTCCGGTGAAGGCAGTGCGCATGCGAGGGCTTGGCAGAGTTGCCGGCGTTACTTTTTAGTCGGGGTAATACCCTGGCGCGTGAGTTCACGCTCGGCTCCCGCGTTTGTTCGCGCTTGCTCGCCCATGGCCTCCCTGCGAATTTTGTCCTGGCAAAGCTCGCAAATGCCGCCCTTTAACAGCGGCGCTGCTTTTGCGCACACCATGCATTTTTTTTCTACCTGGGCCATGGGACTCCACCTCCGTCATACTGCTAATCAGTTCAGAATCTTAATCTGCTTGGGATGCTCCAATACAATTTCCAACCCATATTGGGGATGGTCTTTGACGAAGCCAACGATTTCCACCTCGCGATTTTCGAACTGTTTGGGAGGCTGCTTGTTCTTTTCGAATAGCTCCGCGACAGAGTCAAAAATGACTGCGGTCAGAGCCTCGCGCGAAGGACCGAAATTTATGAAATAAGTATTACTTTTCGGCGAATGACCGACACGAAAAACGCGCCCGCGGACGCGCGCTTGTTGTCCGGTCAATAGGCGGATCTTCTCAACGTCTCTGGCGACAATAGGTGTCAGCTCAGGGGCCGTGCTCTCCGTTGCTGCTGATTCCAACGGCGCATAGGTAACGCGAAAACTCGGTGACGTGCCGTCCGGCGCCGGCTGGGATTGAACAGCCCCTATCGTTGGCTCCGATTGTGGCGCCG
>CAMLCX010000276.1 GCA_946478635.1 uncultured Pseudomonadota bacterium | reverse complement strand
GAAGATTGGTCCGACCATTTGACCACGCTCTTTCCCGAGACGCGGATCAAGCGTTACATCGAAATTCGCTCGGTAGACAGCCAGCCGCCGGACTTGATGCCGGCGCTCTCGGCGCTCACCAAGGGGGTTTTTTACGATTCGGATTGTCTTGCGGCGGCCTGGGATCTGGTCAAAGGGTGGAGCTTCGACGAGCGCATGGAGACCTATCTCGATTCGCATCAGAACGCGCTGGCGGCGCGTTTCCGGCGCTTTACGCTTTGGGATCTGGCCAAGGATCTCTTCCAGATCGGCTGGGAGGGCCTGCGGCGCCAGAACTCGCTCAACAAAAACGGCGACGACGAGACGATTTACCTCAATCCGCTAAAGACGTTGCTCTTCCAGGGAAAATGTCCGGCCGATATCCTGGTGGAGAAATGGGAAGGCGAGCTGCGCCAGGACATCAAGAAGCTAATCGCCTATAGCGCCTACAAGCTGCCGTAAATTTCCTCGACGAGACTTCGGTGCTGTAAGTTTTCCAAGCGACTCTCGATCTCGTTGTCCGCTGCGCCATTGAACGACTTCAGCCAAAGTTGTTTCAGCGCGCCGCTGCGCCGATGGCTCGCTTCGACCTGCGCGCGCAGCGCCGGTTCCCGCTCGCTCTCGGCGCAAAGAAATTCGACAGCTTGAACTGCCTTTTCCATATCGTGACAAAACAACATCATGTCGACGCCGGCGCCGAGGGCCAGAGCCGCGGCGTCGCCCGGCCCATAATCAGCACTGATCGCTTTCATCTCCAGGTCGTCGCTGAAGACGACGCCATCGTAACCGAACTGGTGGCGCAGCAGGCCGGTAACGATGGGCTCGGAAAGCGTCGCCGCATGATTCGGATCCAGAGCGACATATTTCACATGGGCCGTCATGAGCGCTTCGATGCCGCCGCGGCAAGCTTCGGCGAAGGGCGCCCATTCGACGGCCCGGAGTTCCGCCCAGGATTTGGCAACGACGGGCAAGTCAACATGCGAGTCCCTATCGGTATCGCCATGACCCGGAAAATGTTTGCCGCAGGGTATGACGCCGCCCTCGCGCAGGCCGCGCGCCCAGGCCAGGCTCATCGCGCTCACGGCCGCGGGAGTGGCGCCGAAGGCGCGCGCGCCGATGATCGGGTTATTGGGATTCGAATTGACATCGAGTACCGGAGCGAAATTTAAGTTGATGCCGGCCAGCGCCAACTCTCTGGCGGTTGCCTGGCCAGCTCGATAGGCGAGCTGCACATCGTTGCGCGCGCCGATCGCAGCCGCGGCGGGAAAGTGGGTGAAGGGTTGCGGCAATCGATGAACGCTGCCGCCTTCCTCGTCGATGGCGATGAACGGCGGCTGACCGGGCACGCTGTCCCACAGGCTGCGGCACAAAGACAGGATTTGCCGCGGCCCGGAGCAATTGCGGCGAAATAGTATAAATCCGCCGAAGCCATATTCCGAAATCATCAAGCGCTCGTCGGCGGCGAGGCTTTCCCCGCGGCAGCCGACCATGATCATCCGGCCGATTTTTCCCCGCAGCGCTTCCATTTTCGCGCGACTATAACACAACCTAGACAAGTTTTCGGGCAACGTGTAAATTCGATTGAACGCGAATGGCCAAGTCAAAGTATATAGTGGTCGAGGGGCCGATCGGGGTCGGCAAAACCAGCCTGGCCAAGATGCTCGCCAACGAGTTTCAAGCGCGCATGGTGTTCGAGCGGGTCGAAGACAACCCATTCCTGCCCAAGTTTTATAAATCGCGCGAGATTTATGCTTTCCAGAACCAGACCTTCTTTTTGCTCAATCGCTACCAGCAGCAGATGGAGTTGGCGCAGCAGAATCTTTTCAACCAGAACACCGTGGCGGACTACCTGTTCGCCAAGGACCAGATTTTCGCGACCCTCACCCTGAGCGCGGAAGAGCTAAGTCTCTATCAGCAAATTTATGTACTGTTGAACACCCGGGTGCCCAAACCCGACCTCGTGGTCTATCTGCAGGCTCGCCCCGAGGTGCTTTACAAACGGGTCAAAAAAAGAGATAAAAAATTCGAACGAGGCGTTACCTTCGAATACCTCGGCGAGGTGGCTCAGGCGTACAACCAGTATTTCTTTCATTACGACGAGACGCCTCTGCTGGTGGTCAATACATCGGAGATTGATTTCGTCTCAAGCAGCAAGGATCTGGCTGACTTGATCAAGGAAATCAACCACATGGGTTCGGGGACGCAGCATTATATACCGCTTGGATCCAGATAGTCTGGACCGAGACGGACGGCAAAATGGTTTGCAGGGTGGGGTAAGCGGCCCTTCCTGATCTGCACGTTGGCCTTCCGGATCGCTCCGGAAGGCTTTTTTGTTTTGGAGGGCCGTCATGGGTGACAAGATTACCGTACCCCATATCGTCAAGATGAAGCAGCGCGGTGAAAGGATCACCTGCCTTACCGCCTACGATTATTCCTTTGCTCGCATTCTCGACGAGGCGGGTGTGGAGATGCTGCTGGTCGGCGACTCGCTGGGCTGCGTTGTGCAGGGCAATCACAACACCCTGGCCGTGACCATGGATGAGATGATCTATCACACGCGCATCGTCGCGCGCGGCCGCAAGCGCGCGCTGGTGATTGGCGACATGCCGTTTCTTTCCTATCAGGCGAGCAAAGAGCAGGCGCTGCAAAACGCCGGGCGGTTCCTGAAGGAAGGCGGCGCGGAAGCGGTCAAGCTCGAAGGCGGCGTCAGTGTCAGGGAAACCATCCGAGCCATGGTCAACGCCGGCATTCCGGTCATGGGCCATATCGGCCTGACGCCGCAGTCGGTGCACCGGTTCGGCGGCTATAAAATTCAAGGCCGGGAGAAGGAGCGGCGCGAGCTGGTTCTGAGCGACGCGCTGGCGGTGGAAGAAGCGGGCGCCTTCTCCGTGGTTTTGGAAGGCATGCCGATGGATCTGGCGCGCGAGATTACCGCACAGCTCAAGATTCCGACC
This sequence comes from uncultured Pseudomonadota bacterium, assembly GCA_946478635.1. Next base: position 3,696 of record CAMLCX010000276.1, on the reverse strand, counting down.
ATCGGCATCGGCGCTGGCGCCGACTGTGATGGACAGGTGCTGGTGGTGCATGACATGCTTGGACTGTTCGATGATTTCACCCCCAAGTTCGTCAAACAGTACGCCGATCTGAAGAAAGTTATCAGCGGGGCGGTGAAAGATTTTATCGGCGAGGTCAAGGAAAGAAAGTTTCCGACGGAGGACCACTCGTTCAAGTAAGAATGGAGTGTTGGAGTGATGGAATGCTGGAGTACTGGGTCGCACCCCCAACACTCCAATACTTCAACACTCCAGCTTTTCACCCATGCAAATTATTGACAACATCGCGCAGATGCGCGCATGGAACGACGGGGAGCGGCGCGCCGGCAGGCGGATCGCGTTCGTGCCGACCATGGGGTTCTTGCACGATGGTCATCTTGCGTTGGTGCGCAGCGCCAAAGCGCGGGGCGACCGGCTGGTGGTCTCGATCTTTGTCAATCCGGCTCAGTTCAGCCCGGGCGAGGATTTCTCCGGCTACCCGCGCGACTTCAAGCGCGATTGTGAATTGTTGCAGGCAGAAAGCGTCGACGTGCTGTTTCATCCGGCTGTCGAGGAAATGTATCCCCAGGGCGGACAGACGCATGTCGAAGTTGAACGCCTCAGCCAGCCGCTTTGCGGCGCGCTCCGGCCCGGACACTTTCGCGGCGTCGCCACGGTGGTGACGAAGCTTTTCAATATCGTCCAGCCCCACCTCGCGGTGTTCGGCGAAAAGGACTATCAGCAGCTCCAGGTCATTCGCCGGCTGGTTCGAGACCTCAGCATGGACGTCGAAATTGTCGGCCACCCGATCGTGCGCGAGCCGGACGGTTTGGCTCTGAGCTCGCGCAATGCCTATTTGACGCAAGCGGAACGGGCTGCCGCGGTTTGTCTGTCACGCGCGCTGTGCAGGGCCGAACGGTTATTCAGACGCGGCGAGACTTCGGCGCCCGCGCTGGCGCGCCACGTTCTCGCCGAGTTAAAAAATGAACCCCTCGCTCGAGTCGAGTATGTGAGAGTTTGCGATACCGAGACTCTGGATGAAATTCAAAACATCGACGACCGAGCGCTGCTTGCCTTGGCGGTGCGCATCGGCAAGGCGCGGCTGATCGATAACCGGATACTGGCCCGCAGAATGGGAGCATGACCCCGGTGGCTGACGACGGTTCGGTTAAACTAAAAACCCGCTGGAGTGACAGCCTGCGGCGCTACTTTCTCGCCGGGCTGCTGGTCTTTTTGCCCCTGGCGATCACGCTTTGGTTTATCGGCTGGGTGATCGGCCTGCTCGACAGCGTGCTCGCCGTGCTGCCCGACGCGGTCCATCCCAATTCCTATTTGCCGTTCGCCATTCCCAAGCTCGGCGCGGTGGTGACGCTGCTGATCATTCTTTTTCTCGGCGTGCTCACCAGCGGCGTGGCGACGCGGCGTTTTCTCGCAGTCTGGGAAAGTCTATTTATTCAGATTCCGATATTTCGCGGCATCTATACCGCGGCGCAGAAGCTGGTGCAGACCTTTCTCGGCCAATCCAACGCCCAGCGCCAGGTGGTGATGATCGAATATCCGCGCACCGGCGTCTATACCGTCGGCTTTGCCATGGGCCGGGCGTGGGCTCATCTGGAAGACAAGATGAACGCGCCGCTGGTCAATGTCTTCGTGCCGACCACGCCGAACCCGACCTCGGGCTTTTTTCTGCTCGTGCCGAGCAACGAAGTCACGCCGCTCAATATGACCATGGAAGAGGCGCTCAAGCTGATCACGTCGAGCGGTCTGATCACGCCGGACGACAAGCTCAAGAACAACAATGGCAAATAAAAAAACCGCCGCGGACGGCGAGGAAATCGTCTGCGTGAATCGCCAGGCGCGCCACAATTATTTTATCGATGAGACCTACGAAGCGGGGCTCATTCTGGTCGGCAGCGAAGTGAAATCGCTGCGCGACGGCAAGGCCAATCTGGTCGACAGCTACGCGCGCATTCAGAAAGGCGAAGCGTTTTTGGTCAATAGCCACATCAGTCCCTACGCCGGAGCGAATCGGTTCAATCACGAGCCGACGCGGACGCGCAAGCTTTTGCTCCACGGCCGCGAGATCGAGCGCCTCACCGGCAAGACCAAGGAGCGCGGTTTAACGCTGATTCCGCTGAAGATCTACTTCAAAAAAGGCCGGGCCAAAGTCGAACTCGGTCTCGCGCGCGGCAAGAAGCTCTACGACAAGCGCGAAACCCTGCGTCGCAAAGTCGCCCAGCGCGAAGTCGAGCGCTCGATCAAGTCGCGATAACGGCCGGTAGTCGGCTGGTGGGTTCAAAGTTCCACGTTCAAGGCCTGCCCGTGAACGGGCTCACGGATATCATGGCACGTCCGGTATGTTTGTTACCTTGAACGTTGAACGCGCCGTGACGGCTTCAACGATTTGAGCGGGCTTGATTGGTGGGGCGGGGGGAACCTCGTTGTACTGTAAACTACTGGAATCCTGAGGATTGGTGAGGTCTAATTCCAGCAGATGCCCCCACTATTGCCCCCGCAGGGCACCACGAAAACTTGAGATATCATCCCGAATTCTAGATCTCGCCGGTTTCGCCGCCTGATTTCCTCTCCGAGTTTTGTATAGGGAAATTCTCGCTGCGGGTACTTGTACAGGAATTTCATGTACGAGTGCGTAGGCGTCGAATCAAGGTAGAAGTAATATTCTTGGACGTCCTCGCCGTGATTGCCTTCGTTTCCCGTCAGCCCAAAAAGGCGCTCCTTCAGAATGGGATCGCGGCCGTTCCACAATGCGAGAGCGAAGCAAATAAACTGGTGGCGATCGCAAATGCCTCCCAATCCGTCCTCGCCCCACCAATACGCTCTGCTCCGCGCATGATCGTGGGGAAAGTACTCCCAGCATGACCGCCGGCGCTGTAATCCTCACGCACCGTGCCCCACTGACGTTCGGAGAGGTACGGACCCCAGCGTTTCCAGTTGGCTTTCCGTTCACGGTCTTCCTGCAACCGAAGTTCTTCCTGAGTCATGGGTCAATTTTGTGCGGGGGTACTCTCACTGCCATCTTAGTAAATCCTTGGCGTCGATAGCGTCAGCGTCACTCAGATAATCTCTGTTTAGGATCCAGGAAGTTGTTTGCTGTGAATTTCTTTCTGCTAAAAAGGCAAATTTCTCCCGAGCACGAGATGAAAATGATTCGGCATCAGGCGATCGTCGATTTTTACTGAACTGTTGGAGGTGAAGGATCCGGATCGAATCTCGCCTGAACGGATTGAACGGATCGAAGCGGTTGAACGATTTGAACGTGCTTCAGCTTGTAGGATTCTTGGCACGAAGCGCTTCTAACACACGCCACGTCGGCCTTTCTACGGAAAAGTAGAATGTCCCCTTTACTTCGTCTTAGAGGTTTCCTTTTCGGCAATTCTGCAAAAAGCCGTATCACCGCTAACGCGTAATCTTTCGTCCTGATCTTGAGATCGCTGTTTCCCACTGCCGGGCGTTTTATCCCTTATCCCTTTAAGCTGGCACTGGATCTTAAAAGACAAGCGATCCGATTGTCCAATAAGAAAATCTAATATCAGCGTTCATCAGCGTTATAAGTTTCTCTTATATCAGCGATACTGCGGCCCGTTCAAAACGTTTAATTAGCCTGTCCTGAGCAAGGTCGAAGGATTCAACCGCTGCGCTCCGTTCAAATCGTTAACAAATAGGCATGAGGCACGAGGC
>CAMLCX010000275.1 GCA_946478635.1 uncultured Pseudomonadota bacterium | reverse complement strand
TGGCGGAGACTATACGCCGGATAAAGCACCAACAGCGTGAGACACTACACTAGCATCTTCAAGATACAACTGCTTTGCCTTTGTTCCGGAAGGGTTGCAGCTCGACCGCCGCATTACCGCGCATAATCCGGACTAGCAACGCCCTCAGCCTCGTCGCTTCGATTGACATAAAAGCTTCTTTCGAGATAGTTCTGCGCGTCTGGGAACGGAGCGACTTTGCGCCGCGCGATCGGCGCGCCGATGAGCGATAAATCCACACCCGCCGCTGTCCATGGCTACCCCTTTTCATACGAAGCACCGATGTTTCCGCTAGACAAGTTACCCGATCTGGCGTCGGCGACGCTGTTTCGAACAGTCGACCCCGCCGCCCTGGAGAATTTGCTACCCGCCTTGGAGTGGATATTCCTTCCGGGTGGAGAAACTTTGTTTCGCGCCGGCGACGTTGGCGATTCCATGTACGTCGTCATGGCCGGCCGTCTGCGCATTATCGCCCAAGGAAGCGACGGCAAGGATGAAGCGATCCGCGAGGTTGCCCGCGGCGAAAGCGTCGGCGAACTGGCGCTTCTCACGGGCAAGCCACGATCGGCTACCGTGCGCGCGATCCGCGATACCGAGTTGGCGCGTTTGTCGCGATTAGCCTACGACGATGCGCTCAAACGTCACCCCCAGCTGGCCAGCCAGCTCCTCGTCCAGATCGCCGACCGTCAAAGCCAAGGCGTGGATCGCTCGTTGTCCAAGCGCAATATTCGAACTGTCGCCGTGTTGCCCTTCGATACTCCTCAAGCACAGATCTCCCGTTTCGTTGAACTGCTCGTCGAAATGTTACGGCACATCGGCGGCACCATCCATCTGAGCGGCCGCTCGAATCCAGCGGTTGGCCCGCTTGGCAAAGACCCCGGCGCGCAAAACGAAACCACGAGCCGGCGCCTCGCCGAGCTGGAAAGCCGGCATCGCTTTGTCGTCTACGAGGCCGACTACGAGCTATCGGCATGGACCGAACAATGCGTGCGCCAGGCCGATTTGATTTTGCTTGTCGCGGCGCAGCCGGGACCGGCAGTATCGCGCCATGCCCCGTGGGTGAATTATTTTTCCGGCCGTCCGGCGAGCGCGTCCATGGAGCTGGTAGTTTTACACGGCGGCGGCTTCGACCCGGCCGTTCGCACGGATGCGTGGCTATCGCATCTGCCGATCCAAGATTATTACCACGTTGCCCAGGCGTCCACGGCGGACTTTGCCCGGCTTGCGCGTTTTTTGACCGGCTCCGCTGTCGGTCTCGTCCTGAGCGGCGGCGGCGCTCGCGGCTTTGCGCATATCGGAATTCTCCGCGCGCTCGAGCAATGCGGTGTCCCGGTGGACTTTATCGGCGGCACGAGCATGGGCGCGGTCATCGCGGCTCAGCAGGCGCTCGGATGGGACTGGCAAACCATGGCGCGGGTCAATCGAGAGCAGTGGCCGCGTTGGCACCCGCAGCGTAACTTCACTTTGCCCCTGGTCGCGCTAAACTCGGGCAGCCGCATGGACCGGATGCTCCGCGAAATGTTCGGCGACATCCAAATTCAAAATTTGCCGGGGAAGTTCTTTTGCGTGTCGACCAATCTCACTCGCGCCGAGGCGATGATTCACCGTACGGGCCCGCTCTGGAAGGCCGTGCGCGCGAGCCTGTCGATCCCGGGAATCGGACCGCCGGCGATTGAGAACGGCGAAATCTTCGTCGACGGCGGCCTGGTCAATAATCTGCCCGCCGACATCATGAGTAATCTTTGCCAAGGCTCCGTCTGCGCCGTCGATGTCAGCGAACAACTCGAGTTCAAGAGCCAGCTGCAAGAAAGTTACAGTGTTTCCGGTTGGGCTCTTCTTTTGCGCCGTCTAAACCCATTCGCGAAAACACCGGACTTGCCCAACCTGTTCAATGTGCTCTATCGCACCACCACGGTGGGCAGCCTGCGCGCGGTCGAAACCGTCAAAGCGGCGGCCGACCTTTACCTCGCGCCGCCGGTCAGCGAATTCGGCATTTTTGACTGGCACGCTATCGACGGGATTATCGATGCGGGTTATCGATACGGCCTGGAGATTTTAAAGGCGCGGGGCGCGGAGCTTTACAAGTCCGGCACTGTGCGGCTCCGCTGATAGATCGCGTCCACAGCCTGTTCGGTGAGTTGATGCGTCGGGCCGTCGAAAACGACTTCACCTGCCTTTAACCCGACCACTCGGTCCGCGTATTCGCGCGTGAGCTCCAGAGTGTGCAGGCTCACCAGTGCGGTGATGCCGTCCTCCCGGCACACGCGTTTTAGAATATCGAGCACCATGCGAGACAGTTTAGGATCGAGACTGGACACCGGCTCATCAGCCAAAATGAGCGCTGGCCGCTGCATCAACGTGCGCGCGATGGCGACGCGTTGCTGCTCGCCGCCACTGAGCTCATCGGCGCGCTTATAGGCGTGCTCGAGTAATCCGACCCGTTTGAGATTGATAAGCGCTTGGCGCCGCTCGGCGCGGTTGAATATTCTGACCGCGGTGCGCAGCGCGGGTTGATAACCGAGCCCGCCGCACAGCACATTGTCGATGACCGACAATCGCTTCACCAGATTGAACTGCTGAAAGATCATGCCGATTTTGCGGCGCAGCCGCCGCAGATCAGCCGGCCCAAGAGTCAGAACGTCAATCCCGGCGCTATCGGGTTGATCGGCCAGGAGCCCGCGCGGAACCTTTATTTCTCCCCCGTCGGCCTCGACCAGGCGGTTGATGCAGCGCAGAAGTGTCGACTTCCCCGAGCCCGATAGACCTATAATACCGACGAATTCCCCCTGTTCGACCTTGAGATGGATGCCGCGCAAGACCGGCGCGCTGCCATTGTAAGAATGCCGGAGATCGTGGATGTCGATAATGTTCACGGGCGCTTTTTGTGCAGAGCTGCTTTGATCGGGATGCCCGCGTCGGCGAACGCTCGGCGCACAGAGTCATAGTCCTTGTCAGTGGCCGGAACGAAACCATCGATTTGATAGAGGTCACGCAGCATTTTTCTTCCCGCCGGATCGTGGCTAAGCTCGATAAACGTCGCCTCGATCTTTTTGGCCAGCTCGTCGTCGAGGCCGGCGCTGATCACAAGATTATCAGCGGGAATAGGCTCGGAAAAGGCGATGGCGCGGATCTTTTTGACTTCCTCGCTGTTCTTCAGGTAACGCATCCAAGCCGTGTCCTTGCCGTCCGGCGAGTTGGCATAGGTCGCGCCGGCATCGACTTTACCGTTCAAGACGGCCAGCACGGTGGCATCGTGGCCACCGGAAAAAAGAACCTGTTTGAAATCGCGCACCGGATCGATGCCGTGATCCTTGAACATTTTACGCGGAAATATGTTGCCCGTGGTCGATAGCGAGTCGCCGAAAGCGAACGTCCTACCGCGCAGGTCTTCGATGCGTTCGATATCGCTATCGGCGCGAACGATGATGGCGGCGTAGTAAAAAGGGATGCCTTTGCGCTCGGACTTCAGAACGACCCTGACATTCGCCTCGTTTTTGGCCAGGACGTAAGATGCCGGAGTCAAAAAGGCGATATCGAGCTTGCCCACGCGCAGCGCCTCAACCACTCCCGTGTAGTCCGCTGCAACGACAGGCTCAATCTCCATGCCCAATCGTTTGCGCAGGATCTCCACGATGGGCTGGGCGTTTTGCATGACCTGTTGGGCATCCTCGGCTGGCACAAAACCGACACGGAGAATTTTCACCGGTTTGCCGGAGTCACCGCAGGCAAAGAAAAATATCTGCACAAAAAAAACCAATCCGGCTGCAAAAGAGGGTCGCTTCATGTTTTGGTATTCATTGATACTGAAAGGGCGGCGGCGGTGCAAACGTTTTAGTTTTTTCGCTGAGAATGTTAAACAGGCGGCAATGCGCTGGAAGAATATTTTAACCGCTGGGTCGCTTCTTTTTCTGTTCGCCTGCTCGGCCGGGCCGACGGTGTCGACCATGCCGGCAAGCACGCTCAACGCGCTCCCCGGAGGAGCGCTGGCGCGCTTTATGTTCGCGAGCGCCGGGGGCAACGCCGAAGCTTATCTCGTTCGACCGCTCGGACCGGGCCCTTTCCCGCTTATTGTGCTGCTGCATGGTCACAGTTGGGTCGGCGCCGGCGCGCAACGGCTTCTTCCCGCTGCCGATATCTTCGCTAAAGAAGTGTGCTACGCCAGCCTGGCGATCTCACTGCCGGGTTACGGAGAAACGGATGTCGTCGCCGGACCGCTGGCCGACACCACCCGGCAGGTCGTCCTCGACGCCGTAGCATCCGCCAAGCGGTTGTCCTGGGTCGACTCCGAGCGCGTCTATGTCTATGGATATTCCCGGGGTGCCGTGGTGGCAGCGGCGCTCATTAACAAGATCGATGGCGTCAAAGGGGCGTTGCTTCATTCGGGCGCCTACGATTTGACGAAATTGTATGAAGGCAGTTCAAGTGTCTGGCTGCGCAAATTGTTAAATCCCAACTCCGAAGCGCAGCCCAAGTTTTACGACTTATTGTCGGAGATTAAAGATTGGCCTTCCAGCACGCTCGTTTTACACGGCGAGCAAGACTCTCTCATTCCGGTTTCCCAAGCGCTTTTGCTGCGGGATCGACTGGCCAGCTTGGGCAAGCCGCATCGCCTGGCACTCTTTCCGGAACACGGCCACCGGCTGCCGCTGCGCGAGATCAAAGATCAAGTCCTGCAGTTTTTGAAAGACAATGGCGGCAGCGCGTGCGCGCCTAACGATCGCTGATTTCCGCCAGGAGTTGCGCGGCTTGCTGTTTGTGCTTGTTGTCGTCGGAAAACTGTATCGGCAGGTCCGGGATCGACCGGAGCAACTCACGGGCCGGCTCCCACTCCTCCCGCGCCACATGGCTGCGCGCCAGCTCCAAACGGGAAACAATCACGCCGGGATTGAGTTCCACGGCTCTTTTTAGATACTCAACCGACTTTTCCAGAGTGCCCGTCGGCACGGATCGACTGTAGATCACCGACGCCAGCACGCGGCTGGCGCCGCCGATTTCGGCAACCTTTCGATGCCATACGCCGCAGGCGTGATACGCCAGACCATTCTTTCTGTCCAAAGCGATCGCCTTTTCAATGTGGGCGCGAATTTCGCTGGCAAGCTCGAGTTGGCGCGACACCGGCGAAACCATCGCGACGTTGCCGAGGGCGGCGGCAAGCCAGAAATGGGACCAAGTGGAGCCGGGATCCACTTTGATTGCTCTGCGCGCGTAGCCCTCGGCAATGGCATAATCTTCAGCCTTTCGTTGTTTCCAATCGGCAACGGCCTCAGAAATCATATCGCCGATATCGACGTGGGCGCGCGCCATCTTGATCAAGGCTTCGAAATTGCGGCTGTCAACTTCAAGGATCTTTTGGAGTTCCCCGACCGCTTCCCGGGGTTTGAACTGCGCATAGAGCCGATCGGCATTCTTGTGCCAGCGCGCGACATCCGGATCGCGCCTGCAACAGCCCGGTTCCCCCAATGCGGCCATAGCAGCGCTATGAGCCGCCCCCGCCGTGACGAAAAAAAACCCTAAAGCCAGGCAAAGATGAAAAATCATCGTCATCATTCACTTCAGCAGCGCCGGTTTTCCGGCTTCATCAACCGCGACATAAACCACTTCCGCCTCGGTGACCTTGACGCGCTGCCGGGGTTCTCTGCCCCGTTCCGCCTCAACGCTCACTTTAATGGTAATGGAAGTTTTCCCCCGCCGCAGCACGGTTGCATAAAAACTCACCACGTCACCGACGTAGACCGGCGCGATAAATTCGACTTCGCGCATCGCGCGGGTAACGAAGTTACGCGAAGCTTCTCGCGAAGCGGCGATCCCTCCTGCCAAATCGATATGGCTCAGAATGACCCCACCGAAGATCGTCCCGTGCGCATTGGTATCGCGCGGCAACATGGTTATCCGCAAAGTGGCGTCGAGACGGTCAACCATCGTCAAGCTACCGAGGCAAAGGCAAACAAGAAATTCAATTGTTACGAGCGGCTAAACGTAGGTGAGCCACTTTTCGTATTTGGAATTCTTACCCTTGATCACGTCAAAAAAAGTATTTTGGACATCTTCAGTCACGGGACCGCGGCAACCCGCGCCGACTTGCCGGTCATCCACCTCGCGAATCGGCGTCAGTTCAGCCGCCGTTCCGGTGAAAAAAGCTTCATCGGCGCTGTACAGCTCGTCGCGGCTGAAACGTTCCTCCACCACCGGGTATCCCTTGTCTCGCGCCAGGATAATGATTGAGTCTCTGGTGATGCCGGGCAGGATCGACGTGAGCGGCGTGGTTTTGATTTTTCCATCCCGCACCATGAATATATTCTCACCACTGGCTTCCGACACATAACCCTCGGCGTCGAGCATAATCGCCTCGTCATAGCCGGCCTTCTTCACTTCATGCTTGGCGAGCACCGAATTGATATAGTTCCCGGTGGCCTTGCTCTTGGTCATCATGACGTTCACATGATGACGGGTGTACGAAGAGACTTTGGCGCGAATGCCTTTCTGCAGGCCTTCGTCTCCAAGGTACGCCCCCCACGGCCAGACCGCGATGCAGACATTGATCGGATTGTTGGGAGCGTAAAGCCCCAATTCACCGAGCCCGACAAATACCAGCGGTCGAATGTAGCATTCCTTGAGTTTATTGGCCCGAATCACATCAACGGCGGCTTGACCCATTTTGGCTGCGTTG
>CAMLCX010000274.1 GCA_946478635.1 uncultured Pseudomonadota bacterium | reverse complement strand
GACTTTTTGGCCGAGGCAAGAAAGCGCCAGTGGGTGATCAATCCGACGAACGGTGAAAAATTGGAGCAGCTCGCCAAGGAAGTCATTAACCAACCACCGGAAGTCGTCGAGCAAATGAAAAAAGTTTTGGGGGAATAGCGAGTCAAGATGATAATGGGGTAATGTCCGATGCAATAGGAGATACCGATGGATTTGTCCAAATATATCGTCAGAGCGCGGCCCGGAGTTCTTGGCGGCAAGCACGAAGAAAAACGGCCGTTGCGCCAGTTAAGCGCGCTGCCGGTCAAGCGCCATGTCTTTATCAATCGCGATTCCCACCCCGAGGCGAACATTTATGTCGCAATTCATGAAGCGAAGGATTTACCGTCGCCCGTGCCGGATTACCAAGTGCCGCATTGCCACAATACCGACGAGTTTTATTATTTCATTGGCAACAATCCGGATCTGTCCGGCCTGGAGGGGCAGATCATCTTCGAAGGCAAGGTTCATAAGATCGTCTCGCCCGCGTGCGTGTATATACCTACTGGCGCGGTGCATGAGTATAAGGTCACCAAGGGTGCCGGCACCGTGACGGTCTTATTCCGCGACCGCGGCTATACGCACGAGGACAAACCTTTCGATCTGGCTAAAGGCGAACGCGACTTTAGCCGCTATGCCGGCTATGTTTTTCATCCGGAGGCGCGGCCCACCACAGAAATCAAATTTCACACCGACGCGGCGCCGGGAGTGCGCTATGTGTTCGTCGACGGCAAACTCAAACCCGAGGCGGGCTTTTATACCGTCGTGCGCAGTGTCGCGAACGTAAAGCCGACCCAGGCCAATTACGTGGACATGCACACACATAACTGTGACACGCAGCATATTGCCATCGGCACCGGCCCGGAGCTTACGGGTTTGAAGATCGAGTTTCAGATTTTGGATGAAAAGATAGTTGTCGAAAGTCCGGTTGGGGTAAATATCCCGGCGGGGACACGTCACTCGCAGCGAATCGTCGAAGGTTCCGGCCACTTCTTCAACTTTGTGCCGAAAAGCAATTACAACGACGGCCTGGGTTGACCGCCTGCGCGTCTGAAAGTCGCAAGTTCCTCTTTACTTTCTGCGAGCAACATCGGTCTCAGCGAGGCCAACCGTTCAGTCGAGGTTGTGGCGGTCCGGCGTTAGTTTAGCGAAAGCGCCGCTCCGCCGCCTTGGCGAGCAGCAGTGCTATGACTTTTGACTTTGCTGGGTTATGGTTTATGGAGATAGTGTCAAGCCGACGAAGCAACCAATTATGCACTCGCGAATAAGAAATCTGCCGAAGATTGCAGGTATCCTGGGACTCCTTATCGGCCCGGCGCCAATCGGCGCCCAGACACCTTTGCAGAAAGTCGTCGTCACCTATTCCAGCCGGAGCATTGCATCCATTGATTTATTCGTCGCGCAGCAGCGCGGCTTTTTCCGCGAAGAGGGTCTCGATCCCCAGCTTGTTCAAGTGCGCGCGACCGCGGCCATCGCCGCCATCGTTTCCGGTGAAGTTCATGCGCTCGGTTCGATCGGCAGCGCCATTCGCGCGATCCCGCGCGGCGCGCCGATCAAGGTTATGGCGGTGAGCTTGCGGCGGCCGATTTTTTGGCTCGTCGCCCGGCCCGAGCTTAAAACTTTTGCCGATCTCAAGGGCAAAGTCATGGGCACGACGACCCTGGGTGGCAGTCAGCACACGGCTGGAATCCGCATGCTGCGCCGGGCCGGCTTGAATCCAGACAAGGATGTCACCGTGGTGCTCGGCGGCGACGTGCCGACGCAGCTCCAGGGATTGATCAACGGCTCGATTCAGATCGGCATCCTGTCGCCGCCAACGGTGATCGTCGCGCGCGACAAGTACAAGATGAATATCCTGGCAAGCGCGATGGAGGAGTTTTCCAGTTTGCAGAATGGGCTGGGGGTGTTGGAGAAGAATGTCAAAGATCCGCTGGTGAAAAAAATCCTGCGGGCGCGGGCAAAGGCAAATCACTATTTTCATCAGAACGAGAAGGGCACGGTGGAAGTTCTTGCCAAGTATCTCAACGTCGATCTAAATACCGCCCTCGAGACCTACCGGATTTCCCGAAGCGCCTTTACGACCGACGGCATACCGGCTGACACTGAGCTGACGGAATATCTTAAAGAAGATGCGAAGATTCTGGGCTTGCCGGCACCGGTACCCGCAGCGAAGATTTTTGATTTCACCGTGCAGCGCGAAGTGAATCGCGAATTGGGGGGCAAATGAGCAACGGTAAAAATGAAATTGCGGTGTTTGGCGGCGGCTGCTTCTGGTGCACGGAAGCGGTCTTCGATGAATTGCGCGGCGTTCAATCGGTGGTTTCCGGTTACACCGGCGGGACAAACAAAAATCCGACCTATGAACAAGTTTGCTCCGGACAGACCGGGCACGCGGAGGTGATCAAGATCGAATACGACCCGAGCCAGATTTCCTTCCGCGAACTGATGACGGTGTTCTTTGCCACCCACGATCCGACCACGCTCAATCGCCAGGGCAATGACGCCGGCACGCAGTATCGCTCGGCGATTTTCTACGGCAACGATGAGCAGAAACAGCAAGCGGCGACGTTCATTAAAGAGTTGGAGAGCGCTAAGACATTTAAAAGTCCGGTGGTGACGACGCTCGAACCGTTAACCGAATTTTATCCGGCGGAAGACTACCACCAGAAATTTTACGCGACCAATCCGTATCAGACCTATTGCCAGTACACGATTCCGCCTAAGCTGAGTAAACTGCATAAACAATTTTCACAACTGCTGAAATCGCACGGCAAGGCGAGCTAGAATAAACCGGCTGGCTCAACTCCCTGTATCGCCGCGCCGAGTTGGTTGTTTGAGGCGGCGGCGTTTTTAGAATGAGCCCGCGCGCCCGTTGATTTTCGTCAGCGCTTTTCCTGGCTGAATGCGGATTGAAAAGCGCTGCACCGGGCGTTTTGAAGTCCAGGTGACATGGCGTTTTGGAGTGTTATCATTATTCTGTGTGCAAGTATCATTGTCTCGCCCGAGCCATTAGGATTTGCTTATACGGCCGGGTGATGGAGATTTAGTCTACCCGTGACAAATTCTGCAATTCCGAGAAACCCGGGCGAGGCGGCGCTGAAAGGCAGGCGCCTGGTCATCGTTTCCAATCGCTTGCCATTTAACGTCGAAGTCAAAGACGGCCGCCCGGAGTTCCACCCAAGCGCCGGCGGTCTGGTCACGGGGCTTGCCTCCGTTCGGGAGTCACACGAACAGACGGCGGCGATTCCGGCGGAGCATATATGGATCGGATGGCCCGGTTGCAGCATCGACGCTTCTCTTCAAGAGGAGGTCGTGCGTGAAGCCTTGACGAGATTCAAATCCTATCCGGTGTTTCTGACCGAAGAGCAGATGGAGCATTTCTATCTGGGATTTTGCAACGCGACGATCTGGCCGCTGTTCCATTACTTCTCCTCATATACGGTGTACAACCCGCTATTTTGGGAGCAGTACAAACAAATAAACCAGCTGTTTGCCGATGCTCTCGCCAAGATTCTCAGACCCGACGACGTGGTATGGGTGCATGATTATCACTTGATGCTGCTGCCGCGCTTGTTGAAGGCTCGGCAACCGCAGTTAGCGCTTGGCTTTTTTCTTCATATCCCGTTTCCGTCCTTCGAGGTGTTTCGCATGCTTCCGGGCGAATGGCGCCGTGAAATTCTGGAGGGTCTTTTGGGCGCCGATCTCATTGGTTTTCATACCTACGAGTATACGCACCACTTCTTGCAATCGACGTTGCGTATTCTCGGCTACGAGCATCAAATGAGCCAGGTCATGGCGCCGGATCACCTGGTCAGGGTGGACACCTTTCCGATGGGCATCGATGTTGAGAAATTTGCCGGGGCTGTCCGCAACGCCGATACCGAGCGGGAAATTGTCGAGCTCAAAGGCAATCTCACCGGCGTCAAACTCATTCTTTCCGTGGATCGGCTGGATTATTCGAAGGGGATTGCCAATCGCCTTGAGGGCTATGAATTATTCCTCGAATCTAACCCGGAGTATCACGGCAAGGTTGCTTTGTTGATGGTCGTGGTGCCCTCGCGCATTGGCGTCGTTCAATACGATCTCATGAAGCGGCAGATCGAGGAGCTGGTCGGCAAAATCAATGGCCGATTCGGACGCGTGGGTTGGACACCGGTCGTCTATCAATATCGCCACGTGCCGTTTTCCTCGTTGGCGGCGCTCTACGCCGTGAGCGATGTGTGTCTGGTGACGCCGCTGCGCGACGGGATGAATCTCGTCGCCAAGGAGTATGTCGCGACGAGAGCCGGCGGCGGCGTGCTGATTCTTAGCGAAATGGCGGGAGCCGCCAAGGAGCTGCCCGAGTCGATCCTGATCAATCCGAACAACCGGGTCGAGATTTCCGCCGCCTTAAAGGAAGCGTTGGAGATGGCCCCGCTCGAGCAACACAAACGTCACCGGCTCATGCAGAAGCGGCTCGCGCGTTACAACGTCACGCGCTGGGCAAGTGATTTTTTGACGACTCTTCTAGGCATGCGCGAGGTGCAAAGCCGGGTCGAATCGAAGCTCCTATCCGATGCCGCCCAACAAGAGATGATCGAGCGATATCGAGCTAGCCGCCGCAGGTTGTTCTTTTTGGATTACGACGGCACGCTGACGCCGCTGGTGCGTCATCCCGCGCTGGCCGGACCCGATCCGACGAGGCGAGAGCTACTGCGCTCGCTCGGCGCTGAGCGCAAAAATACGGTCGTCGTCGCCAGCGGCCGGGAACGTCAAACCCTTGACGAATGGCTGGGCGATTTGCCGATCGGTCTAGTCGCAGAGCATGGAGTCTGGCTACGTGCCGCCGATCACGAGTGGCGCCGCGTAAAACCGTTGGCGAACGAATGGAAACGGGAGCTCGTACCCATTTTGGAAATTTATGCGGATCGGTTGCCAGGCGCGCTTGTCGAGGAAAAAGAAGATTCCGTCGCTTGGCACTACCGGATGGCGGATCCGGAGCAAGCGGTGCTTCGGGCGCCGGAATTGATCGACCATCTGCTAAGTTTGACAGCCAAATCGGATCTCCAGGTGGTCCAAGGCGACAAGGTTGTGGAGATTCGACACGCCGGGATAAACAAGGGCAGTGCCGTACTATCTTGGATCAACCAGGACAATTATGATTTTATTCTGGGAATCGGCGATGACAGCACGGACGAGGATTTTTTCAAAACACTGCCATCTTCGGCGTTCTCCGTACGCGTCGGCATGTCGGCAACCCACGCTCAATATAACATTCGCAGCAGCGCTCAGGTGATCGACTTGCTGCGCGCATTTCTCGATACGAGCGGGACGACAACAAGCAAAGCCGATAATGTGGGAACTTCGTAAAAGGAACCCGTTTTGAATCTAACGATAGCCGTGCTTTCTCTTGTTCTGCATCAGCGGTTTCAGCGAAAATTTTGGCCAACGACTGTCTCTGCGCTCAGAGAACTCCCAAACCGAGTAGTGCCGCTGTCCCTGCCATGATGACCAAACCGAGCGGTACGCCCAGGCGCGCCCACTCGGTGCTTTTGATACGGAGCGCATGGGCGGCGATGATGTTGGGAATATTGCCGGGAATGAGCATGCCACCGGAAATGAGCAGGCCGAGGAGCGCGCTCTTGATCTGCGCCTCTCTCAACGACGGGCCGATCTCCGCTGCCGCCAGGGTCGCGTTATCGAGGATCGCCGATACCATATTTACCCAGAACAAAATCTGCGACGGGAGCTTGAGCAGATATGTATCGATGAGCGGCTTGAAGCCGGCGCCAAGAAATATCAGCGCCATAACAAAGATGTAGACTTTCCCCGCTCTGACAAACACCTCACTGAGCTTTTCGTCCTCTTCCTCAGCCGCCAAAGACTCGCCCGTGTCCTCGGGCGCTTCGTGCACGAAAAAAATGCCGACGATCCCCAGGATCACGACCGCGGGAATCACGTAGAGCGCGAGGAGATTGAACAAATAGTAGAACGTCGCGTGATAAGGGTCGCCATTGAGTTTCGAGACAACGATGGTTGAAAGCGGCTCGCCCAGTGGAGTCAGAGCCGCGCCAAGGCCGATGGCAAAACAAGCAATGATCGTCAGATTGACTTCGGCATGACGGCGGAGCGGCAGTACCGTGACAAATTCAACCAGCAGTAAAGCAGCGATGATTGCCGAGATAATGCTGGACAGCAAACCCAGAATGATGATGCCTGCGCAAACAATCACCGAAAGCGGGACGGTAATGAGCACCCGGCGCATGACGTGATCGATATATTTTCTCAGATAGTGAAAGAGTACGCCGGCGCCAAAAACCGCGAGTGTAATGTTGATCGGCGCGATAAATCCTTCATGGATGACTTCTGCGCTCCACGCATTTGCGATCGTCGCGCTGACCAGGCCCATCGCGAACAAAAAAGCTTCGAGATTCGATTCGATCTTATTGTTCAGGAACGGGCCGATCAAGACAATTACAAATATTACACAGAGTCCGGCGGTTATCATGATCTCGGTTCTATGACATCGCGCGCCGTAAGAAGCAATGTCGGTGCCGGTTTTCGCTATTGAGCGGCGGCTCGCGCTGACCTATTTTTCCTGGGGAAAGATCCTAACCCGGATTATTTGCGGCAGAGCTGGGGTCGAGCTGCAACCCTTCCGGAACGAAGGCAAAGCAGCCGTGCCTTG
>CAMLCX010000273.1 GCA_946478635.1 uncultured Pseudomonadota bacterium | reverse complement strand
CTCAACTACCTCAGCATCCCGGTTGCTGAAGTGAAAGGCTATTTCCGTGATCAGGGATTGGAGAACCAATCCATTGTCATTCCCGGAAGCACGGCGATCGCCGCGCTGGTCAGTGGCAATGTCGATTACAGCGGCGCCGGCGGGACGGGC
Organism: uncultured Pseudomonadota bacterium; assembly: GCA_946478635.1. Next base: position 6,536 of record CAMLCX010000273.1, on the reverse strand, counting down.
ATGCGCGCGGCATTGCGCGGTGCGCCGATCAAAGCCGTTATGTTCCAAACAGAAAAAGTGACCTGGTATCTTCTGGCCGCGTCCGATATCCAAAAAATTGCCGATCTTAAAGGGAAGCGGGTGGCCGTCGGCACCGTCGGCGACACCCAGGACGCGCTGATCACGATGCTGGTCGAACGCGAAGGAGTCTCGGGACGCGATATTAACCGGATTGCGATGCCGTCGCGCAACACGACCAACACGATCTTGTCGCTCAAGTCCGGCGCGTTCAGCGCCGCGGTCGTCAACGCCGATGAATCGCTGCTTGGCGAAAAGGAAGGTTTGCGCACGCTCGCCTTCGTCGGCGATTTGTTCCCGTATCCTTTCCAAGGTTTTGTCGCCACGGACAAAATGATCGCCGAGCGCCCCAACGACATTAAACGTTGGCTCCGCCCCATGGTTCGGGCGCTGATGTTCATCCGCGATCGGCCGGAGGAAGCGGCCGATATCGCCATGAAGAAAATCCCCATGGGCAATATGAGCCGGCCGCTGGTCATCGAAGGAATTCGCCGCTTCGCCAAATCACTTCCGGACGGCGTGCCCGGTCTCCCCTCTCCTCAAGGAATCAAAAATTTGATGGAATACGACGTCAAAGCGCCGCTCAAAATCAAAGAAGACATTCCTCCGGAAAAAGTGATGAACCTAAAGTTGATACGCGAGGTCAAGGAAGAGTTGGAAAGTAAACGGTAGTCGCCTGACACCAACGGGCCAAAATCAGAAAGGTTGCTCTGATGATATACGCACGCCTGATATCCACGTTTGTCGTGCTCGTTTTATTCGCAGCCGCGGACGCTCATGCGTACAAAGCTTCCGTGCTCATCGATTTTGACCCAAAAAGCGCCGATCAGACGGTTATCGTCGAAAGCATCGCCGTCGATCACAAGGACATGCTTTACGCCTGCGACAGAGTTACGGGCAACGTGTGGCGAATCGATCCGAAGAATCCGAAACTGGTCGTGGTCGGACGGGCCCAGGAGCGCGAAATCGGCGGTAAGAAAGTTCGCGCCAACGTCTCCGGCATCGTCTTCAATGCCGCCGGTGATCTGTATCTCACCGCCGGCGGCTTCAATGAGGTCCTGCGCATCCGCGGGCGCAATCTCGATTCTGATGAACCGGGCATCGCACAAACCTTTGCCACCGAAACGGCAGGCGCCAATGGCATCGCCTTCGATAAAAACGGCTACCTTTACGTGAGCGGCGGCAGGAACGGACGGATCTACCGCACCGGAACGGAAGGCGGAAAAGCGCAAATTTTTGCCCAGATCGCGCCTCACACGCGAGTTCTACCCGGTGGCAAGTCCGAGCAGGCGCTCACGGCCAACGGCATCGTCTTCGACAAGCAAGGAACAACGCTTTACATCACGGACACGGCGCGCGGCGCAATTTGGAAGCTATCCATGGGCGCCGATGGCAGAGCCGGACAGCCCGCGCTGATGACTCAAAGTGTCTTGCTCGAAGGGGCCGACGGCCCGGCATTCGATCCGCAGGGCAATCTTTGGGTCGCCGCCAACGAACGTAACGCCGTGGTGCTGGTGCAGCCCGAGGGCAGGGTATTCGACATTCAGAAAAACGACAGCAAGGGCCCGCTCGAGTTTCCGACCTCTGTCGTGTTCATCGGCGCAAGCGCCTATGTCAGCAACTTCGACACCGCGCGGCGCGACAATCTCGCCGCCGATGGGAAAACTTCCCTCGATGGCATCGGCGCATCGATCGTTAAAATAGAACGGTAAACTTTAATGAACCACCCCAGGCTTTTCCGCTTTATATCTATCCTAGCCGTCCTATTCTTTTTATTTTTCTTCTCTCGGCCGGCACACTCCCAGGAGAAAAAAAACCTGCGCATCGTCTTCGTGAGCCTTTCCTGGAATAACCAATTACCGTACCGAATCGCCATCGCCAAGGGCTTCTTCAGGGATCAGGGTCTCAGCGTCGAGCAGATCTTCGTGCGCGGTGGACCGACGGCGATTGCCGCTTTGATATCCGGCAATGTGGAATTCGGCAGCATTGGCGGCGCTCAAGCGCCGATCCGCAGCAACGCCCGCGGCCTCGATCTACAAATTCTCGCCTCGCTATCGAACTACACCAATTACACCCTGCTCGGCAGCAAAGAAGCGAGGAGCATCGAAGAATTGCGCGGCAAAATTATCGGCGTCACCGGCGCCGGCGCCTACTCCGATTTCGCGATTAGAATATTTTTGAAGAGACATAACATCGATCCGGACCGAGATGCCACGCTCCGCGCCATCGGCGGCACGGCCTTGCGCGCGGTCGCGCTCGAGCGAGGCGTCATTGCTGCCGCGCCTTTCACCGCGGAGGATACCATCCGGCTCCTCGACAAAGGTTTCCCCATGATCGCGAATCTCAACAAAGAGTTGCGCATACCGCAAAGCATCCTGGTCACACGCGGCGAAATGTTGCAAAAGTATCCCGAGACGGCCAAGCGCTTTCTCAAGGCGATGATCCTGGGAATGCAGGTCGCGAAACACAACAAGCGGGAAGCGATCCAGATCGGCATTGCCAGCGGACTGCCGGGCGAGCCGGAGTTGATCAACCGCTCCTACGATCTGTTCAGCCCGGGGTACGCCGCCGACCTCTCGGTTGCCCAGGACGGCATTCAGATTATGCTCGATGAGGACATCCGCGCCGGAATCGTCGACAAAAAATTTACTTTAGAACGCGTGGTCAACGAGGGGGTTTTGAAACAAGCCCAGCAAGAACTTAGAAACGAAGGGCGTCTGAAGTAACGTGGGCTGCTTCTGCTATGGATGAGAACGGCGCAATGTCCACGCCGCGAGAGTAAATAAAAACAATCATGCAATTGCGGGGCAACAGAGCCGCAGTGTGCGGCCTTCTATTGTGGCTCGGCGTAAGCGCCGCTCATGGCGCGGAATCCAAGTCATCGTGGGAATCGGAATGGAGCCGAGCGCTTGAGGCGGCCAAAAAGGAAGGCCAGCTCACGATCTCCCATACGCGCGGCCCCTTCGATCAGGTCTTCGCCGATTTTTCCAGGCGCCATCCCGGTATCAAGATCGTTTCCATCGCCGGCCGGGGCGGCGACTTGATCTCGCGGATCATGGCGGAGCGGAGAGCCGAGAAGTATGTGACGGACGTTTATCTCGGATCGTCGGGAACGCCCATGGACGTTCTTTACCCGGGGAAAGCGCTCGAGCCGGTTGCCAATTTCATGATCCTGCCCGACGTCAAGGACCAGTTGAAGTGGTTTCGTAAACAACATCACTACGCCGATCCCGAGCAGAAATATATCCTGGTCTTCGAAGGCGTGGTCCGCTCCGACATGGCTTTCAACACCCATCTGGTCGATCCAAAGGAGTTCAATTCATATTGGGATCTGGTGAAGCCCAAGTGGAAAGGCAAGATCGCGGCGATGGATCCAAAGCTGCCCGGCTTTCCCAGCGGGTTGATGCAGTTCTCGTACTACCATCCCGACCTCGGCCCCAGGTTCTTGCGCCAGCTGTTTGGCGAAATGGATATTGTGCTGTCGCGCGAGGCGCGCCAGCTTGTCGACTGGCTCGCCGTCGGCAAATTTGCCATCGCGCTGGCTCCCTCAGCAAGCGAAGTGCAGGCCGCGATGAGACAAGGACTGCCGCTCGGCCGCTTCGAACCGCGCGCCTTCAAGGAAGGTACCTACATGCGCGCCACCCAGGGTTCGCTCAGCATCCTGGGCCCGCCGCCCCATCCCAACGCAACGAAAGTCTTCGTGAACTGGCTCTTGTCACGCGAAGGCCAGACTCAATATCAGAAGCATTTTCTGCGCATCGATCCGATCTTCAGCCTGCGCGATGATGTGACGGTCGATGCCGGCGTGGAATCCTACCGCCCGCGCGCGGGCGACAAATTCATGTCGGTATATCGCCCGGAGTTCCGGGACTTGAACGACGCCTACAAGCTGGTGGATGAAGCCTTGAAACGCTGATTCAGCGCAGAAAATTCCTCGACTCGACTGCAAAAAATCTCTCATTCAGAGTACAAAAGTTTTTTGTCTCTGGTATAATCAAGCGCATCATCAACACCTCGAACGGTGAAAGCTGGATTTTGCGACTGCCTTGCCCGGTGCGATACTTACAAAACGGCGCGTGACGTAATTTTCGTATTCAACACGAATGGCGTGGGCTGCGGCGCATCACTCCATTGCTCCATCGCTCCAATACTCCAGCTCTAACGGCAGAATCTGATTTACGGAGATCGTAGAAACACATGGCTAAACCAATGCCCAAGTCCGACAACGAAGCGAGCGAGCCGCAAGCTCGTGAGCCGAAGGCCGTGACGGCCGTCGAGATGGGCGCTCGCCAGCGCGAAATCTCGGTTTCCGAGTTCTTCACCAAGAACCGGCATTTGTTGGGCTTCGACAATCCGCGCAAAGCGCTGCTCACTTGCATTAAGGAAGCCGTCGACAATGCGCTCGACGCCTGCGAGGAAGCTGGCATTTTGCCGGAAGTCATCGTGAAACTCGAAGTCGCCGCGAATGGAGGCCCGACTCCGGCGCCGAGCCAGGCGAATCGTTTTCGCGTGACCGTGATCGATTACGGCCCCGGCATCGTTCGCCAACAGATTCCGCGAATTTTCGCCAAGCTTCTTTACGGGTCCAAATTCCACCGCCTGCGCATGAGCCGCGGCCAGCAGGGCATCGGCATTTCCGCCGCCGGCATGTACGCGCAGCTCACGACCGGCAAACCGGTGCAGATTATTTCTCGCACCGGCGCACGCGCGCCCGCGCATTATTTCGAAGTCCAGATCGACACCAAGAAAAATGAGCCGCGCATTCTCGAAAAGAAAGAGATCGAATGGGAAAATCACCGCGGCACCCAGGTGACCCTCGAAATTGAGGGCCGCTATCAAAAAGGCCGCGCTTCGGTGGACGAATATCTCGAGCAGGTCGCGATTGCCAATCCGCACGTGAAACTCGTTTATCACACGCCGGATGGCGAGATGAAGGAATACGCTCGCACCATCCAGGAACTGCCGCCGCAGCCGCGCGAGATCAAGCCCCATCCCTACGGCATCGAGTTCGGCATCTTGCTGAGAATGCTGCACGACTCGCGCAGTCAAACACTCGCGGGCTTTCTGTCGAGCGATTTCAGCCGGGTGTCTGGCAACGTGGCCCAGGAAATTTGCAAGACGGCCAAGCTTTCAGCCAGCTTGCGCCCGCGCAATGTTCATGGCGCCGCAGCCGAGGCGCTCTACAAAGCAATTCAAGCGACCAAGATCATGGCACCGCCGAGCAATTGCATTTCGCCCATCGGCGAAAAGGCGATCCTTCATGGTCTCTATAAACAGATCAAAGGGGAATTTTATACCGCGGTGACCCGGCCGCCCGCTGTGTATCGCGGCAATCCATTTGTCATCGAAGCCGGATTGGCCTTCGGCAAGGGACCGGAGCAGGCAGACGGCAAAGCGGAGCGTCCGGCAGTGCCGCTCGCCGAAGGCGAGCAGCAAGACGACGACAATGAACTGGCCAGCGTCATTCGCTACGCGAACCGAGTGCCGCTGCTCTACCAGCAGTCCGCCTGCGCGACATTCAAAGCGGTGCTCGACACCAGCTGGCGCAACTACGGCGTTTCGCAATCGCGGGGTGCGCTTCCCGCAGGGCCTATGGTGATTTTCGTCCATATGGCTTCCGTCTGGGTGCCGTTCACGAGCGAATCCAAGGAGGCCATCGCCGATTACGACGAGATCCGAAAAGAAATCAAGCTTGCTTTACAAGAATGCGGACGGCGGCTTGGCGTTTTTTTGCGACGCCGCGAGCGCGCCAAAGGTGAATTTCGCCGGCGCAACATTTTCGAGCTCTACATCGAAGAGGTGGTCGAAGCCTGCAACCGCCTGAAGGGCGGAAAGCTGCCCAAGGAAAAACTCAAACAGCAGCTGCAGAAAATCGCCATGAAACGCACCGGTGGCGAGAAAACCGACGAAATCCTCGGCTATGACGGCGGTGGGCCCGAGGGTCTACCGCATTCGATCATCGTCACGGCCGACGGAACCGAAGGCGATGCGCCCGCTGTCGAAGGACGAAGCGAAGAGCTGCCAGCGCGGGAGGGATTCCTCGAAGTAGAGGAAGCGGTCGGGATCACCAAGCCGCACGCCAGAGCAAGAGCACCGAGACAGTCCAAAACGCGCGCTGCCAAAAAGGAAAAGCAAAACTCATCAAAGCCCGAGAGCGGCAACCAAATGACTTTGGCTTTCGACAAGGCCGGAGCCGCGGAGAAAAAACGCAGCCTGGATAAAGGGAAGAAACATGGCGCGAAAAAAGCAAAAAAATAATGGTGCGGTAGAAAAGAAACTTATCGGCGTAGCCGATGTCGTCATTACGGCCGCGCAGCGAAGCCAGGACCCGGCGCTCTCCATCCCCGTGCGCAGTCTGGCCAACGTCAATTTCAACGAAAAGCGCGGCATCATCGAGATGGGCCGCAGGAAACAGGCGCGCACATTTTTCAACGTCGGCATGGCCAAGAAGTTCATGCAGACCGTGATCGTGGCCGATG
>CAMLCX010000272.1 GCA_946478635.1 uncultured Pseudomonadota bacterium | reverse complement strand
CGCGCTTATCGGTGTCGATGGTAAAGCGAATTTTGTCTCCGGCTTTTACGGTTTTTAGCAGTGAAACAGGGTTGGCCTTGAATCCCATTGTCATGGCATCCATAAAGCCTTTGATGTCTCCGTGTTCGACGATGATTTCTTGAGTCTCAGGAACAACGGCGACAACTTTCCCTTCCGCGGTGACGAACTTAGAAACCCCTTTCGGCTTGAGCGAAGCCAGATAAGCAGAGACATCAATCAGTTCCTGCACTGTCATGTCTGAATTAAAGTCAGGCATCTTCGATTTGCCGTCCGGCCCGCGATACTTCTTGGCGCCGACCGCGCTCGGGTTGATAGTCGATTCGGTAAAATATTCTAACGGATGCATCGGACCCATCTGGCTTAACTCCGGGCCAACTGCCTGCCCCTTATCCAACGGGGGAAATTTTTCTCCGCGCACTTCGTGGCAGGAATAACAACTAAACTTGTCATAGACGGCTCGACCCTTGACGGGGTCGCCCTTCGGCATGGTGAACACCCAGCCTTTCGGATGGTGCATCTCAGGCTCGCCGGCGTAACCATTCCGCGAGGCTGGGCTAGCGGCAAGCCCGGAGGCGGCGAATACCGCGACGATGAAGACATGAATTTTTCTGGTGTGCATGACGACCAACACCTCCTTATGACTGACCCGACAATTGTTGACGCGCGAAGACCGATTTTCGTCCATTCGGGACGGCCTATTAGTTGCCTCGATGAACGAGCAAACAAACCGCCGAGGAGCGGACGAACCGAGCAAAGCCGGAAAAGACGAGCTAGATACGAAGAACGGACAGGAAGATATGCGGACTACTTACAGAGAAAATCGGAGGACCGTGTACGAAACTATGCGATGTACCATCACCCAGACAAGAAGTTGATTCGGCGGCACACCATTTTACAAGTCGTTCTGACTCGTGATGGAGTTTTGACGAAAACACCGCTGTCGGAACGTACCACTCTTCAATAGGGCAGTGAACGCGGGCCTTATCCGAGTGTTCGTGATGAGAGCCCGACTGGCGGTCGTGGGTGGAGTGAAAAACAGCAGCCCGGCGATCGTCATCGGCGGCGAAAGAGAGTCGCGTACAACCAGCCCACAACGCAGTAACACCAGCCAAAAGCACGAACAAACAGCTGACGATGGAAACCAGACGTTTCATTGTGAACTTTGGAAAGCTTGCCTTATGCTCCCGCTTAATTCAAGACGGCTTGAATGGACAGTTTTTATTTCAGAATTTCTTTGAGTTTTGCGATCTGAGCGGCGTCGAGTTTGAAGATTTCTTTGATGTGTTGTTCGAGCTCGGCGCCGTCGAGCGGATTGATGTCGAGGTTTGCCTTCTTCGTTTCCGCCAAGAGTTCCGGGTCAGCCATCGTTGCCATGAACGCTTTGCGCAAGATCTGCACCAGCTCCTCGGGCGTACCCGGCGGCGCCATGAAAGGACGGACCGTCGGGCTATTGGCGCGCAAGACCGTCGCCATGAGGGTCTTGGCTTCGTCGGTTTTCGCCATTTCGTAGGAGACGGGAATATTCTTCAACTCCGGGTGCGACTTGAGATTCGCCTGCAAGACCACCTTGAGCATGCCGGAATTGAGCTCATTTTTCCACGTGGATTTCGTCGACTCCCACGCGTTGCTGGTCGCTTGGACTTCACCGTTATTGAAAGCCAAGCGCGTGTCCGCGGTTCCCTTGTAGCCGGAAACCACCTGGGCGGGAAGGTTGATCGTCGCCGCCAATATTTTGGGAATATCGTCGCTGCCCGCGCCCGGACCAATACCGCCAAACTTGACGATTTGTTTGGACGCGATCCAAGCGTTGACGTCGGTGATACCCGTCGATTTATGCACGCCGATGATAAAGTTATCCTGCGCCGGCACGCCGATGTATCTGAATCTGCGCGCGTCGAATTCGATTCCGGATTTACCCAGCAGTTGTTGCAGAGCGATACCGCCGAGATAGTGCGCAATGGTCAGGCCATCCGGCTTGGCAATCTTGTACAGATAATTGGCCGCGATGATGCTTCCAGCGCCGGTCATGTTTTCAACAACAACCGCCGGATTCCCTGGAATATGTTTGCCGAGGTGGCGGGCAAGCGTCCGTGCGTAAAGATCGTAGCCACCCCCGGCTGCCAAGCCGACGATGATGCGAACAGTCTTTCCTTCGTACGACTTCGCCGAGTCCGCGCCGCCGACCTGAACAGCGGGAAACGTCAGGCCAATACAGATCACAAACAGAAGGGTTTTGATTTTGCTCATGTCGTGTCCTTCATTATGTTGTAGCGATCGGCGAATGTTTCATGTCCGCCTGCTCGCCTACTTGAGAATCTCTTTTAGCTTGGCGACGAGAGCCGGCTCGAGTTTCAAAATCTCCTTCACGTTCTGCTCCAGCGTCGCGCCGTCGTCGGGATTGATGTCGAGATTGGCCTTTTTCGCCTCGGCGAGAAATTCGGGATCTTTCATCGTGTCCATAAAAGCCTTGCGAATGATCTGCACGCGGTCGGCGGGCGTATTGGGCGGCAAAACGTAGGGCCGCACCGTCGGACCGTGCACGCGCGCGACCGTCGAAATGAGCTGCTTCGCTTCTTCCGTTTTGGCGTAATTAATCGCCAGCGGCAACTTTGGCAGCTCGGGATGAGGCCTGAGAGTCGCCGCCACGATAAGTTTCAGATCGCCGCCCTCCAGTTCTTTGCGCCAGGTCGATTTGGTCGACTCCCAGGAATTGCTGAGGCCGGCGATTTCGCCGCTGTTAAACGCCAGACGAACATCGGCCGTGCCTTTGTAGCCCGAGACCATCTGCGCCGGCAATCCGATAGTCGCTCGGAGCAGGTTGGGAAAATCGTCGGTGCCCGAGCCGGTGGCGACGCCGCCAAATTTCACGACCTGCTTGGAAGCGAGCCACGAGTCGAGATCAGTGATGCCGCTGGACTTGGAGACGCCCAGAACGAAATGGTCTTGTGCGGGAACGCCAACGAATTGAAATCGAGCGGCATCGAACTCGATCCCGGGCTTGCGTAAAAGCTGCTGCAAAAAGAGCCCGCCGATAAAATGTCCGATTGTCAGACCGTCGGGTCTCGCCGCTTTGTAAGAGTAGTTGGCTGAGATCATGCTGCCGGCGCCGGGCATGTTCTCGACAACGATTGCCGGATTGCCGGGAATATGTTTGCCCATGTGGCGCGCGAGCGTGCGTGTGTAGGCGTCGTAACCTCCGCCGGCGCTAAAACCGACGATGATGCGGATGGATTTGCCCTCGTAGAAATTTGCCTGAGCAAAGGTGCGGTCTTCGCCGAAAACCAAAAGACTCAATATTAAGAGCAGCAGGGTCACGAAGTTTTTCATAGACGCATTCCTTTCCATTTTGACGACAGCAGCTCAACTCGGATTCAAAATGTTCTTGAGTTTTGCCACCAAAGCGGGATCAAGTTTGAAAAGCCGGGCGATGGTTTGTTCCATCTCTTGCCCGGTAATGGGCTCGATATCGAGTTTGGCCTTTTTTGCATCGGCTAGAAAGTCCGGGTCTTTCATGGTTGCGTCAAAGGCGTGCCGCAGGATTTCCACCTGCTGTTTTGGCGTGCGCGGCGGCGCGACATACGGGCGATAGAAGTTGGCCGGGTCTTGAACGCCGGCCTGCAGCAGTTGGCGTCCTTCATCTGTCTTCGCGAGATTTTGAGCCAGCGGCACGTTGGGCAGCTCAGGATGTGGTTTCGCCACTGCCTGGAGCACGACAATGGCCTCCCCCGATTGGATTGCTTTGCTCCAGGTCGCCCGGATGGAGTCCCAAGTCCAGCAACCGCCGGCGAGCTCGCCGCTTTCGGCAGCGAGGCGAATCTCCGCCGTGCCCTTGTAGCCGCTCACCAGTTGGATCGGCAGCGCCGTTGTCGCCGCGAGCATGCGCGCCATGTCATCGGGCGCGCCACCGCCGATGCCGCCTAATTTTACCGGCGTCTTCGATGCCAGCCATCGTTCAACGCTGGTGATACCGCTTGCTTTGGTAAACGCGCAGGCGCGGCTCTCCTTGATCGGCGAGCCAAGAAATTCAAATTTGGTGGCTTCGAACTCGATGCCGGGGCGTTTGAACAGTTCATAGAGAAACCAACCGCCGTGAAAGTGACCGAGGGTGAGGCCGTCCGGTTTGGCCACCTTGTACATGTGATTGGCGGCGATCAGATGGCCGGCGCCGGGCATATTTTCGACCACGATGGCCGGTTGCCCGGGAACATGCTTGCCGAAGTGGCGCGTCAGCGTGCGCGTGTAGGTGTCGAAGCCGCCGCCTGCGGAAGTACCGACGATCATGCGGATGGTTTTACCCTTATAGAAGGGCTCCTGCGCGCAGGTCCATGTGGCGCCGCATAGTACCAAACCGACAATTGCGGCGCTTAAGGATGCACGACGTGTCTTCATGATTCGGTCTCTCCTGTCGCGGCAAAGCTGCGCGAATTTAAGGAAAAGGCCCGGTCGTGTCAAGCCGGAATTGCACGGACCGTCGTCACACACGCTGCCGCGGCATTTCAGCTTCCAGCCACCTTTGCTATCAAACACTGCTTGGTAACCAAGGTCCTCTACTCGCCCACGACATAGCTATTTTCCTCCGCTTGGATCATGGGATTGCCGACACAGGGTCGCGATGGATCACGGCATTTTCTCACCGTGCACATACGGCGGACCTTTTTAATATGCGATGCGCGCCTTTCTCACTTGGTCGGCACGGATCCAGCCCTGTTGAGCAAAGAACTCCGACAAGTAGCGCACTACTTGGTCGCCGCTCTCAGCAGCCATCCTCGCCACATCCGATTTGTAAGTCTTGACGCCAGAAACAGCCGCATTTGCAACGACCATTCCCGCCGTTACACCACCCTGAACCGCAACTCCGGCGCCAAAGGCCGGCGCCGCACCGGGAAGCTTGCCGCTGTCCGAATGAGTGCTAAATTCGAGCATCCTCCTCGTACTGCCGCCCTGATATACCTGTGCCCGCGACTCAACCGTCGACGTCCCCGAGCCAAAGCCGATCACCAACCGCCGCAACGGATTGCCTTCGTCGACCGCAAGAAATTGCCCGTCGATGAGCAGTTCGTTGCCGGTCGCCGCAGTGCCGCGGCTCACGCGCTCGACAGTGAATCCCAACTTGCGCAAACCATCCGCAACTTCTTCAGCGAGAGCGTCCCTCACCTCTTGAGCGACTTGCCGCTCGCGTTCCTTGGGATCTTTCACCGCCGGCTGCTGCCGCATAATTCCCTGGTATTCAAAAACGTCCCGCTCGCTTACCGCGAAGTCGTAGATGAGTATGCGGGTGGGCTTGGGCAGGTTTTTTTCGTTCGTCTGAGCCGCGTTGCGAATTCCCGTCTGGCCACACGCGGTAAGACAAAACCCGGCTAGCGCTAACTGCGTGAAACGCATCGCGTATTGGAACATCAATGTTTTCCTCTCCAAAAATGCTTAAAGGAACAGCTTGAACAGATCAGGCAAAATCACATTAAACGCTATTTCAAAAATTGAAACAGCACGATGGGCAACAACAGGGCGATGACGACCGCAACTAAGTCGGATCCCGCGGCACGCTTTTTATCGGATAGACGTCCGAGACCACCGGATAGAGATCGGTGGTCGCCGAGAAATGCCGCACGTCCCGGCCCGCCCGCGTCCAGTCCAGCGACCGGCTCGAGCTATTTCCGCCCGGGTACGACCCGTCGACTCTATACTACTTCCTGCTTAAACGCACAGATCGACAAAGAGTTACAGAGAACCAACGAAGTTTTTTCCAAACTCACCTCCGTTAACCTGTTTGCTATTGTTAAATTGAACTCCTCGTCACTCGACCCTCTTTCATCCCTCTACTTTCAGGAAAGGAGTTGATGAAGGAGGGAAAAGAGAGGGTCGGAGTGATGAGCGCCGTGTCCGGCATTTCCCGGCACCTCCCAAACGCGCATCAAGGGAGAGCCAAACTTCTCGCGCAGCGTCGGCTGCGCGGCAACGGCAAGTACATTCAGGCGGAGATAAGCGGTGAGGACTCGATTAATTCCAAGTGACGAGATCTGTAATGATGATCTCTTCAGAAGAAACCAGCGAGCGCGTGCCGTCATCCCAGTGCACGTTGACAAGCTGTCCGCCCTCGCCTTCGAGTTCATAAACAATCGTCCCTTCGGTCGAAGCCCCGATGGTGCCATCGATATCTAGAATCTCGCCCGCTGCGCGGCAGCGAACTCCCTTCAAGCTTACGTCTATCATGATCGCGTCCTGCTCACTTTAAACAAACTTCCGAGAGTGGTTTTTTCTTCGAGGAAGAAACTCTAATCACGGTTGACTACGCAAATCAATACTTGCTTTCTCACGGCAGCCACGATCATTTCGAGTAGTTCGATCACGGCGCTAGCTCATATATCGGCTGAATCAGGGTGGCAAGCTGTTGTGTTAACAACGGGTCATTTACTGTCCGTGTCCCCACTCTGGGTCGACTATGTGGAAATGGTAATGATAAACCAGCGGCCAGTTCTTCGCCCGGCGCACCACCACTTTGGCGTTGTGATTGTTTTTCGCTTGCCAGACCAGGGCCGGAGCTTTGGCGACAAAAATGGCAAATACCCCTCGGAACTTGGGATCGACCGGGCGAAGCTTTTCCGCTTGGGCATGTTTGCTCTTGTCGCCGATCACAAAGTAGCGCAGCGGGATTTTGTGCTTGCGGGCA
>CAMLCX010000271.1 GCA_946478635.1 uncultured Pseudomonadota bacterium | reverse complement strand
CCAGGGGATTTTTCACGTGGTGAGGCCCGGTGAAAACTTGTTTCGCATTGGTAAAACCTACGACGTGACGTATGAGGAATTGGTGCGCGTGAACGGCATCCGGGACCCGCGTCAGATAACCGCCGGACAGAGATTATTCATTCCTGGAGCCACGCGGCAATTGCCGGTTGAAATCATTACGCCCTCTGAAGGAGTTGCGCCGCCGCGGGGCGCGCCGCAAATGGATGCGAATGCGGCGTTTTTGTGGCCGGTGAGTGGTTCGGTCAATTCAGGATTTGGCCCGCGCGGGGAGAGTTTCCACGATGGCCTGGACATCTCCGCCCCCGAGGGAACATCGATTCGGTCGGTTGAGCACGGCAATGTCATTTACAGCGATCAGCTACGTGGCTATGGTAATATCGTCATTATCCGCCATGGTGGCGGCATCGTTTCGGTTTATGCGCACAATCAGGTGAATTTGGTTCGTAATGGCCAGCAGGTCGCGCGTGGCGAAGTCATTGCACGTGTCGGCAGCACCGGCCGAGTCACTGGACCTCACCTCCATTTTGAGATTCGTAAAAATAATTTGGCGCAAGATCCGCTGCTTTATCTCCCTCAGTTGTGCTGTGTTCCGGCATCGGATATGGTGGCGCCGAAAGGCTGAAATTCAGCAGTGAAAGCGTTAGCAAAGATTCGTAACGACGTGGTCGGCAGTCTGTTACGACCGGCCGCTTTGAAAGACGCAAGGCGGCGCTTTGACGCTGGCCAAATCTCTCTCGAAGAACTGCGCTTCGCCGAGGATAAGGCCATTGGCGTTGCGGTCAAGCTTCAAGAAGATTTGGGATTGTCCGTCGTCACCGATGGCGAGTATCGCCGGCTGAACTTTCAGGACAGCTTCGGAGAATCGGTGGCCGGTTACGATGCCGGAACGCCGAGCCTCGATTTTTACGAGCAGCGCGTGGCGGGAAGCAGCCCGTTGCGCCGTTGGGAAATTCCCGATCACGGCGAGCAAAAGGGCACCGCCGTGGCGCAACGGCGTCCGGTCGCGGCAAAGATTCGTTTGGCCCGCAACGTGCCCGCTGAGGAGTTTCGTTTCCTGCGCACGGCGGCCCGCCTGCCAGGCAAGGTGGCGCTCATTGGTCCGGATCGAATCTCCCAGCGCTTCGACTGGCAGAATTCCAAATCGTTTTATTCCGGATTGGATGAGTTTGTCGACGACGTGGTTCAAGTGGAACGGCAAATAATCGGCGGCTTGGTCGGCGAAGGATGCGGCTATGTGCAAATCGATGCGCCTGGGTACACCGCCTACGTTGATACTCCCTCGTTGGACGCCATGCGCGCGCGTGGCGAAGACCCGAAGGAGAACTTTGCGCGGTCTTTAAAAGCGGACAACGCGTTGATCGAGGGCTTCGATGACATCGTTTTCGGGATTCATCTCTGTCGCGGCAACCAGCGCAGCATGTGGCATCGGGAGGGAAGTTATGACGAGATCGCGGAACGACTTTTAAACGAGCTCAAGCATGATCGCTTCCTGTTGGAATACGACACGCCGCGGGCGGGCGGTTTTGAGCCGCTGCGTTTTTTGCCCAAGGGCAAGATGATCGTTCTGGGTCTGGTGAGCACCAAGGTGCCACAGCTCGAGACGGTGGACGATCTCAAGCGACGTGTCGACAGCGCCGCGAAATATGTGCCCCTGGAACAGATCGCCATCAGCCCGCAGTGCGGGTTTTCTTCCGACGTGGTGGGAAATTTGATCAGCGAGGACGATCAAAAGCGCAAGCTTGGGGTCGTGGTCGAAGCCGCGCGGCAGATTTGGGGTTAGCCGGCGCTCGGTCCGCGGCGCAAATTTCTCGTTCAGGTTTCAATCAACCGCAGGAGAGAGACGACGAAAATGAGCGACGACATCGCGGCCATCCAACGAGCGATTCGAGATGTTCCCGATTTTCCCAAGCCCGGGATTGTGTTTAAAGACATCACGCCGCTGTTAGCCAACGGACCCCTATTCACCAAAACGATTGATTTGCTCGCTGAACGTTATCACGGGCAAAAAATCGACACCGTGCTCGGTATCGAGTCGCGCGGATTTATTGTCGGCGCCGCCTTGGCGTACAAACTCGGCGCTGGCTTCAGCGTGGTGCGTAAGCCCGGCAAACTTCCCTACAACACGCACAGCGCGAGCTATGAACTGGAATATGGCAGGGACACGCTGGAAATTCATGTTGATGCGCTCGCGTCAAATGCTCGCGTCATTATTGCCGATGATCTGATCGCCACCGGCGGCACGGCTGCGGCGACTGCCGAATTGGTAGTCAAGCTCGGCGCCACGGTGGTTGAGTGTGCCTTTATTATCGAGTTGGCCTTCCTTAAAGGTAGAGACAAACTCAAGAACTTTGGGGTTTATTCTTTGATCCAATTTGATTCGGAATAGTCGATAAAAGTTCCGCATTATCCAGCGGTTCACTTCCTTGACATGTCCCTGGGAGGGTCTGTACAGTGACTTTGAAAGCAAAATTTAGCGGCACCGATAGTCGGCTGAATCGACGGTACTGTGTTGCCTTTTTCAATCCGAAGTTATTCGTTAGGAACTCCTAGTGAAGCGTATTGAGGAAATGTCGCTGCGGGAACGACTCTACTTTCCCGAAGTTCTCCGTGGTCTGATGGTCACGGGATCTAGATTCTGGAGGAATCTGGGGATACACGTTTTGCATATGTTCGGTTTGGCGCGGGACGCCAGAGCGGCGATCACCGTGCAGTATCCCGAGGAACATTTGGCCTATCCCGACACCTATCGGGGTAGGCACAGGCTCACGCTCAAAGAGGACGGCGCCGTGCAGTGCACGGCTTGCTTTCTTTGCGCCACGGCGTGCCCGGCGGAGTGCATCTACATTGAGGCGGGGGAATATCCCAACGACGCGGTGGAAAAATTTCCCGTGCGCTATGAAATCGACACCCTGCGCTGTATCTACTGCGGTTATTGCGTCGAAGCCTGTCCGTGCGACGCGATCCGGATGGATTCCGGAACCCATCCGGGCGTGCTTGGGTTCAGTCGAAAAGAATTCGTCGAAACCAAAGAAGTCTTGATGGATCGATCACGCGAGTTGGCTGAGAAGGGCAAAGAAAGTCTCTTCGAAAAGTACGTAAAACCTTATCGTCAGGATTAACCGTTCATAAATCCAGTTACAGCTGAATCCGAGGGAGGGCTTGTCATGGCAAATTCTTCAACTGGCTCCGAGCCAAACGGCATCACCAATCAGCCTCTGCCGGCATCACACAAGGTTTATGTGGAAAGCGAGCGTCGACCGGATGTGCGCGTCGCAATGCGCGCGATCGTGCTGTCGAGCGGCCATGGCGCACAGATCGGCAACGGTCATGCCGCCCCGGAGCAGCCGCCAGTCATCGTCTACGATACTTCCGGTCCTTATACCGATTCCCATGCAAATACCGATATCCGCAGGGGATTGAAGGCTCTGCGCTCGGATTGGATTCGCTCGCGCGGGGACGTTGAAGAGCTGGCGGCGCCGAGCTATCAGCCTCCCGCGGGGAACGGCCATAAAATGTCCACCACCGAGCGCTTCCCGGACGCGTCGCGCCGGCCCATCTTGCGCGCTAAAGCCGGCTGCAACGTCAGCCAGATGCACTATGCGAAGAAGGGCATGATCACACCCGAGATGGAATATATCGCCATCCGCGAAAACAATGGGCGTCAGAAAGCGTTGGAAAACGGCGCGGCCAGCGGCGCGCGCACCCATGCGGGCTACAGTTTCGGCGCCGCGGTGCCGAAGGTCGTCACGCCAGAGTTCGTCCGCGATGAGATCGCGCGGGGCCGGGCGATCATTCCCGCCAATATCAACCATCCCGAAGCCGAGCCGATGATCATCGGCCGGAATTTTCTGGTCAAGATCAACGCCAATATCGGCAACTCCGCGGTCGCTTCTTCGATCGAAGAGGAAGTCGAGAAAATGATCTGGGCGACGCGCTGGGGCGCCGATACGGTCATGGACCTGTCCACCGGCGATAATATTCACGAAACCCGCGAATGGATTCTGCGCAACTCGCCCGTGCCGATCGGCACGGTGCCGATCTATCAAGCCCTGGAAAAAGTCGACGGCAAAGCGGAGGAACTCACCTGGGAAATTTTCCGTGACACACTGATCGAACAGGCCGAGCAGGGCGTGTCCTATTTCACGATCCACGCGGGCGTGCTGTTGCGCTACGTGCCGCTCACCGCCAGGAGGGTGACCGGCATCGTGTCGCGCGGCGGCTCGATCCTGGCGAAGTGGTGCCTGGCGCATCACCAAGAAAATTTCTTGTATGCAAACTTCGAAGAAATTTGCCAGATCATGAAAGCCTACGACGTGTCTTTCTCGCTGGGGGACGGACTCCGCCCCGGGTGTATCGCGGATGCCAACGACGAAGCGCAGTTCGGCGAGCTCGAGACCTTGGGCGAGCTCACCAAGATCGCCTGGGAACATGACGTTCAGGTCATGATTGAGGGCCCCGGCCACGTGCCCATGCATCTCATTCATGAAAACATGACTAAGCAATTGGAAGTTTGCCACGAGGCGCCGTTCTACACCCTCGGCCCGCTGACCACCGACATCGCGCCGGGTTACGACCACATCACCAGCGCCATCGGCGCGGCGATGATCGGTTGGTATGGCACCGCGATGCTTTGCTACGTGACGCCGAAAGAACACCTGGGCTTACCCGACAAGAAGGATGTGAAAGACGGCGTGATTGCTTACAAGATCGCTGCGCATGCGGCGGACCTGGCCAAGGGCCATCCCGGCGCGCAAACACGCGACAACGCCTTGAGCCAGGCCCGTTTCGAATTCCGCTGGGAAGACCAATTCAATCTCAGCTTGGACCCGGACACCGCGCGCGAATTTCATGACGAAACGCTGCCCGCGCAAGGCGCCAAGGTGGCGCACTTCTGCTCCATGTGCGGGCCGCACTTTTGTTCGATGAAGATCACTCAGGACGTGCGCGACTACGCCGCTCAGGTGGGCGTATCGGAGCAAGCGGCGATCGAAGCGGGCATGCGCGAAAAAGCCGAAGAGTTCAAGCAATCCGGCGGCAAGATCTACCAGGAGGTGGGCTCGGGCGTCTCGCCGGAGAGCAGCACGGTTGCCATGCGCGCGGCGGCAAAAGATTGAACCACCGGCCGTCTATCATGCGTCAAACTGGCCGCCTCGTGCGGCCAGTTTTGTTTTGAGTATCAAGCGCGTTCCTAAGCCGTGCTATGCGCTCCTACAAGATCAAACCCAACGGCATTTTAGTTTACGGCTTTGGACCCTATCGGGAGTTTCGCGACAACATCACGGCGCAGCTCGTTAAGTCCGTGCGGTCACGACCAGGATTGACGAAAATCGTTTTTCCGGTGCGGTTTCACCGCGCGCAGTTTGTCGACGCCATCGAGCGCACGAATCCGGCCATCATTCTCGGCCTGGGCCAGAGCTCGCGCCGGAAAATCGAGGCGGAGTCCCAGGCGCTAAATCACCGGCGCAGCCGCCCGACGGAAAAGCCGAGGAAGATAGCGCTCAAGGGTCCGATGCGGCTGCCGACCACGCTCCCCCTAAAAGTCGGGCGGCGCGCCGGTAAATCAACCAATGCTGGCGACTACGTGTGCAATTTTTCTATGTACGTGATGCTCAATCACCTGCGCCGAAACGGCATGGATACGCGGTACGGGTTTATCCACATTCCGCATGACTACGATCGAGCGAAGGCGGCCGAGCTATTGGAGAAGATCCTGCGTGACTGCCGCCGAATCACTAAGACCCTCTAGTGTGGTGACGCAAAAATTTGATGAATGACTGGATCACGCCTGAATGTCATCCGCGGGTGGGAAATGAATTCTCTGGCCCAGTCGAAAGCGCGGTCAACTCGTCAGCCGCCTGAGCGCTTCGCGATATTTTTCCTGGGTCTTCTTGACGATTTCCGGTGGCAGCTCGGGCGCCGGGGACTTCATGTCCCAGGGCAGATTTAGCAGGTAATCGCGCACGAACTGTTTGTCGAAGCTGTCCGGTGTTTTACCAGGGTTGTAGCCATCCATGGGCCAGAAGCGCGAGGAGTCGGGTGTGAGGACTTCGTCGATCAGAATGATGTCATCGCCTTCGAAGCCAAATTCAAACTTGGTATCGGCGATGATGATGCCTTTTTTCTCCGCAAGCGCGCGCGCGCGGCTGTATATCGCCACTGTTGCATCGCGCATCTTCTCGGCTTTGGTCTTGCCAACTTTGCCGATCATTTCATCGAAAGTGATGTTGGCGTCGTGGGCGCCGACCGGAGCTTTGGTCGAGGGCGTGAAAATTGGCTGGTCCAAGCGTGAAGCCTCCACCAATCCGCGAGGAAGCGGAATGCCGCAGACCGCACCGGTTTGCTGATAATCTTTCCAGCCCGAGCCGGCGAGATACCCGCGCACGATGCATTCCACCGGCGCCGGCATACGTTTTTTGACTAGCATGGTCCGGCCTTCGAGCTCGGCTCTATGGGGCTGGCAGGCGGCTGGAAATTTCTCGACGTCAGTGGTGATCAAGTGATGCGGAATGATGTCCTGGATCACGTCGAACCAGTAAACCGACAAGGCGGTGAGGATCTTTCCCTTGTCTGGAATCAACGTTGGTAAAACGACGTCGAATGCCGAAATCCGGTCGGTGGCGACGAGCAGCAGTTGGTTGCCCAGATCGTAGATATCCCGAACCTTGCCCCTGCTGAACAACGTCAAACCGGGAATGGATTCA
>CAMLCX010000270.1 GCA_946478635.1 uncultured Pseudomonadota bacterium | reverse complement strand
TTCACCAACACCGACCGCCGCGTCCAGCGCGTGCGCAAAGCGCTGGAGCCGCGCGGCCAGGCGCGACCCGATTGGGAAATCATCTGTGATCTTGCCCAGCGCATCGAAAGGAAGCTTGGCCGCCGGCAGACGGCCTTCTGGACCTACCGAAGTCCCGCCGAAGTGCTCGAAGAAATGGGTCGCGTGGTGCCGGAATACGCCGGCGTGAAATATTCGCGCATCGAGAGTCAGGGCCTGCAAACACCGGTGTGGGATGACAACCATCCCGGCACTCCCTATCTCTTCGCCGAGACCTTTCCCAGCGGCAAGGGGAAATTCCATCCTCTTGAGTATGTGCCGTCCGTGGAAATGCCCGACGAGGAATACCCGTTCATCCTCACCACCGGACGATTGCTCGAGCACTGGCACGGCGGCACTCTGACGCGCCATTCGAAGCTCGACGACCTCTATCCCGAGGCGCGCATCGAGATCAATCCGGCCGATGGCGCCCGCCTCAAAATCGAAGACGGACAAACCGTGCGCGTTTCCTCGCGCCGCGGTTCCATCGTGCTGCGCGCCTGGGTGACCCAGCGGACCACCGTGGGTGTGGTGTTTATTCCCATGCATTTCGCCGAAGCCGCCGCCAACCTGCTCACCATCGACGCTCTGGACCCCCTGGCCAAGATTCCCGAGTACAAAGCCTGCGCGGTGCGCGTCGTACCTGCCTCAAAGGAACAACTCGCGCGGCCCGAGGCCAAGGTGGAAAGAGGCCGGTACTAACGCAGCTGCCCGCCGCCGGGAATATGCACGAACGCGCTCATCTCATGGGCGAAGGTCACCGGCGGCGCTTTGCAGACGTAATTCGACGTAATCTGATCGATGCGGGTCACTCCCATAAGCGCCATGTCGACGATGATCTCTTCTTCCAAGAGTTCGAGCACCCGCAGCAAGCCATCTTTCCCGCCGGCGCCCAAACCCCAGCCTTGAAGCTTGCCGATGGTGACTGCGTTGGCGCCCAGAGCCAACGCTTTCACGACGTCGGTGCCGCGCGTCACGCCACCATCGAGCACGATGTCCGCTTTGCCGCCCGCCGCCGCGACGATCTCCGGCAGCGTATCGATGGTGCCCCGGCCGTGATCGAGCTGCCGTCCACCGTGATTGGAAATATAGATCACGTCAACGCCGTGATCCACGGCGATTTTGGCGTCCTCCGCCGTGGCGATGCCTTTGATGATCAGCGGCATGCCGGCGATCTTTTTGATCGCGTCCGCCATCTCCCAAGTGAGCATCGCCTGAAAGATGCGCCCGGTCTCGGTTCTCCGGCTGGGCGGCTGCCAGCGATTCAGCAGCACCCGCTCGCGCCGGCTGTAATGCGCCGTATCGACCGTGAGGCAAAGCGCCATGTAGCCGGCCTTTTTAACCCGGCCGACGATTTCAGCGCACCAGTCCAGGCCGCCGCGGATGTAAAGTTGAAAAATTTTGGGATGGTTGGTGCTCGCGGCGATCTCTTCCAGACTCGGCTGGGTCACCGAGCTGACGAAATTCATCGTGCCGAACTCAGCAGCGGCTTTCGCTACGGCAACGCCGCCTTCTGGCGTGATGGTTTGCAGCGAGCCGATGGGCGCCATCATAACGGGAATGCGCAGCTTCTGGCCAAGAAATGTCGACGAAGTATCGACCTTCGACACGTCCACCAGCACGCGCGGCCGTAAACCCAAACTGTCGAAGCCCAAGCGGTTGCGCCGCATGGTGGTCTCCGACTCCGCGCCGCCGGTGAGATAGTCCCAAACATCCTGCGGCAGATTGCGGTGCGCCGCTTGAATAATTTCTTGATTGCTGACGTAGTCGAGGCTCATGAGGTCTTCTCCTTATGGTCATTAGCGATAGTTGTGTTGCGAATCGAGTCGCACAATATCGAAGCGCTTAGCGGGCTGTCAAACAATTGATGCATCGCCGAAATGAAAAGGGGAGGCAATGCCTCCCCTTTTCTGGCCTTGAACTTTTGAACCCTTGAACCTTGAACGAGTTACAACCGCGCGATTACCGCGTCACCGCGCCTTCCGACGCCGAGGAAACCAATTTGGCATACTTCGCCATCACGCCGGTCTTGTAGCGTGGTTCCGGCGCCGTCCATGTGCTTAGGCGCGATTTTAATTCTTGCTCGGAAATCTCCACGTCCAACCGGCGTGCTTTGATATCAAAAATAATCGAATCGCCGTCGCGCAGCGCGGCGATGGGTCCGCCATGCGCCGCTTCCGGCGCCACATGTCCCGCCATCAAACCGTGCGTCGCTCCGGAAAAGCGGCCATCAGTGAGCAGCGCAACCGAGTCGCCCAAACCCGCGCCTACGAGCGCCGCGGTCACACCGAGCATTTCGCGCATGCCGGGGCCGCCCATTGGTCCTTCATAGCGAATCACCACTACATCATTGTCTTTGATCCGGCCCGCTTGCACCGCTTTGAACGCATCTTCTTCGCGGTCGAAGACGCGCGCCGGCCCGCGATGAATCATGCGCTCATGGCCCGCAACTTTCACGACGCACCCTTCCGGCGCCAGGTTGCCTTTGAGAATCACCAAGCCGCCGGTTGATTTGAGCGGATTGGTCATCGGACGGACGACTTCCTGTCCTGGCGTTTCCTTGGTTATCTGCGCGGCTTCGGCAATTGTCTTGCCCGTGACCGTGATCGCATCACCGTGAATGCGGCCGGCTTCCAGCAGGCGTTTGGCCACTAATTGAATGCCGCCGGCTTTATACAAATCGTTGGCGACGAAGCGGCCGCCCGGCTTGAGATCGGCGATCAGCGGCGTGCGCTCGCTGATTCGATCAAAGTCATCGATGGTCAATTCCACTCCCGCTTCGCGCGCGATGGCGAGCAAATGCAGCACCGCGTTGGTCGAGCCGCCGGTAGCCGCCACCGAGGCAATCGCGTTTTCGATTGACTTGCGCGTGATAATTTGCGACGGCCGCAGATCGCGCCGCAATAACTCCATCACCAATTTCCCCGTGCCAAACGCCGCCTCGTCTTTTTCCGCGACGGTGGCAGGAATGCCGTTACTGCCCATCGGCGAGATGCCGAGAAATTCCAGCACCGTGGACATCGTGTTGGCGGTGAATTGCCCGCCGCACGCGCCGGCGCCCGGGCAAGCGGCGTTTTCGACGGCCAGGAACTGTTCTCCGTTAATCTTGCCGCTGGCGAAAGCGCCCACGGCTTCGAACACATCTTGAATCGTCAGATCTTTATCGCCCAGATGGCCCGGCGCGATGGAACCGCCGTAGAGAGCCAACCCGGGAATATCGAGGCGCGCGAGCGCCATCACCACGCCCGGATTGGTCTTGTCACAGCCGGAGAGACAGACCAAACCATCGAAATGATTACCGCGCGCGACCAGTTCAATGGAATCGGCGATCACCTCGCGGCTGATCAAGGAGCACTTCATGCCTTCCGCGCCCATGCTGATGCCGTCGGAGATCGACACGGTGTTAAACTCCATCGGCGTGCCGCCGGCGGCGCGAATGCCCTCTTTTACTTTCGCCGCAAGTCGGCGCAAATGATAATTGCACGGCCCGATCTCGATCCAGGTATTCGCCACCCCGACAATGGGACGGCGCAAGTCCTCATCGGTAAAGCCGGCGGCCTTAAGCATGGCCCGCGTCGGTGCGCGGTCGGGGCCGTCGGTGATCACGCCGCTGCGCGGTTTCAAATTCTCAGCCATTTTTCGCTCCTGACTCTCGTTTCAGAATGGACCTTCAATTAACTATGCCGCATGGAGTTTTGCAAGATACCGTTCGCCGTGCCCGAACAGCCCCGTTATGCCAGCGAAGAATTAGACTAGCCTTGAAGGTTGCTGTTGCACATCCTATCGTATCCCTATGACGAACAGGAAGAATTGGCGCCGGATTTTTATGGTCCCGCTGATTTTACTGGCAATGGCATCGATCAATCCCTCTAAAGATCAGGGTGACCGACTGGAAAGAAAAATTGCGGAAATTGTCAAAAATGCTTCCGCCGACCCGGTGGCGGCAAAGCGGACGCCCATGTCGGAGCCTGAGGTAAACTCTTACTTGAATCTTAACCTGAAGGAGAAAATTCCCCGCGGCCTGACGAACCCACAAATTTCGTTGCTTGGAAACGAAAGGCTCGGCGGGCGGGTCTTTGTCGATATCGATGAGTTCAAGCGCCAGCGCGGATCCGGGGGAATGATGGACCCGCTAAACTATATTTCCGGGAGTGTGCCGGTTACGGCGAGCGGCGTGCTGAGCAGCAAACAGGGCAAAGGCCGGTTCCAGTTGATTTCGGCCGAAATCCTTGGCGTCCCGGTGCCCAAAGCCGTTGTCCAGGAGCTGGTAAGCTTCTTCTCGCGCACTCAGGAAAATCCCAGCGGAATTAACATGGACGAGCCGTTCAACCTGCCCGCAAGGATCCGCGAAATAATCGTCAACCGGAGCGAAGCAGTCGTGGTGCAGTGAGCATTGAGCATTGATGAACTCTTCGGGTTTGGCGCCTTTCGCTTTGGCGTTTTTATTCGACCCGTCTTCGATCTGAAGCCCGATACCCTTGAGCGTTGGATAGGGCTTCAGATGCGGGATGCTTGAGCGGCCGGACTCTTTAGACTGCCTGCATTCTGGGTTACAATCCCCGAGCCCTGGATTCCCCTCGAGCGCAACGGAGACTCTCGATCAGGCATCTATGCATGGGGTTTTTAACAGCGCAGAAATTGATCTGGAAAATGGAGACAACGTGAGCAAGCATAAAGCGATCGTCAGTTGCATCCTGGCACTATTCATCACCGCCGTGCTCAAGCCTCTGCGGGCGCAAACGGATAAACCGCTTCTAGCCGGCGTCGCGGGCCCGGCCATTAGCCTCACCTACGCATTTGTCACTCAGGATATAGGGCTTTGGAAAAAGCACCGTCTCGATGCACGCGTGATCGTATTCGAGTCCGGCTCAATCCTGGCGCAGGTCGCTCGCGCCGGAGACGTTAAGTTCGCCATCAACTCGGGGCCGACCACGATCGCCGCGCGGACCCAAGGGGCGGATTCGGTGATCATTGCCGCCATGGTCAATACGCTACCGTACAGCCTAGTGGTTGCCAAAGGCATCACCAAATGGAGCGATCTTAAGGGCAAAAAAATTGCAATCAGCCGCTTTGGATCGGGAACCGATACTGCGATCCGGCTGGTATGCAAGAAATTCGGACTCGATCCGGCAAAAGACATCGTCATTATTCAAGGTGGTACTCAGCCGAGCAGATTGCAGGCCCTGGCAGCGGGCGCCATCGATGGTACTTTGGTTTCCCCGCCTCTGGATTTGACCGCGAAAAAGCAGGGTTACCCGATACTGGTCAATATTGCCGACCTGGGCATTCCGTATCCACAACTGGTCATCGAAACGACCGATCGTATTAACCGGGAAAATCCTCAGGCGGTTAAGAGCTTTCTCAAAGGATTTATCGAAGGCGTTTACTACGTCGCTACCCACAAAGAGGAGACCAAGAAGATTATTACAAAATATCTAAAGACGGCGGACGCCGAGATTCTCGAAGCCACCTATCAGAGTTTCATGCAAGTGACGGACTATAGCGGCAATCCGAATATCGAAGGCGTGCGCAACGCCATCGACGAAGTCGCGCAGCGGGTGCCGGCGGCAAAAACGAAAAAGCCGGAAGAATTCATCGACACCCGCTTTCTCAAGGAGCTCGAGAAGGAGGGCTTTTTCAAGGAACTCCAGCGAAAAAGTTAAGCGGCATGGAATCACTGGCTTTTAAGCAAGTTGACGTTTTTACTCAAAAGCCTTTCTTCGGCAATCCGGTCGCGGTTGTTCTCGGCGCGGCAGGACTTTCGAGCGCCGACATGCAGCGCATCGCCGCATGGACGAATCTTTCGGAGACGACTTTCGTGTTACCGCCGTCTTTCCCGGAGGCCGACTATAAACTGAAAATTTTTACGCCGAGGCAGGAGTTGCCTTTCGCCGGTCATCCCACCATTGGCAGCGCTCACGCTGTGCTCGAAAGCGGTATGGCCGCGGCCCGCGACGGTCGGCTGCGCCAGGAGTGTCTCGCCGGTATTATCGAACTCGAAATAGACATGGTGCCGGAGGGCAACAGAATTTCTTTGCAAGTGCCGCAGCCGAAAATCAGCGTCTTGCAAGAAACCTGCGCGCAGCGGCTGATCCGGTCATTGGGAGTTCGCGGTGATGCCGCACCCACAGCGCTGCGGGTGGATGTTGGCGTTGTCTGGCTGGTGGCCGATTTAGGCGCGAGCGACACCGTGGCAATGCTGAACCCCAACCTCGATCAAGTACATTCGCTAAGTGCAGATACCCAAGCCGCGGGCATCACCGTTTTCGGTCGCGCACGCGATGCTGAGGCACGACTGCACGTGCGCTCCTTCGCGCCGATTCTCGGCGTAGCCGAAGATCCGGTGTGCGGCAGCGGCAACGCGAGCGTCGCCGCGTATCTCCTGCATACCGGGTTAATTCGAGAGATTGGCTCGGAATATCTGGCGCGGCAGGGCATGGCGGTGGGCCGCGCGGGTGCGGTAACCGTGCAAGTGCGGGAAAACGAAATTCACATTGGCGGTTTTGCGGTCACCTGCGTCGATGGCAGGCTGCGCATTGTTTGAGCGCGCTAGCTAGTGATTCCTTGATCGATTGGTTTTTTTGGCCCAGAGCGGAATCTCGGCAATTTTGTTGGGTTTATCGATCAGCGTGCGGAGACCCGTAACTACGAAAATAGCCGCCAGTAGCG
>CAMLCX010000269.1 GCA_946478635.1 uncultured Pseudomonadota bacterium | reverse complement strand
CGGCGCATTTGTCATTCATGACGAAGTCTTTGACGTCGCCATCGATGCCGATCTTGATCCCCTTGGCATCCTGGCCGCCCATATCGATCACCGTGCGCGTGTTGGGAAATAGGTAGCTCGCGCCGCGCGCATGGCAGCTAATCTCGGTGATCTGAGCGTCGCCGAAGGTGACTTTGTATCGGCCGTAGCCGGTGCCCACGACATAGGCCACCTCTTCGCGCTTGGCGCCGGATGCGAGCAGCGCTTCGGCGAAGCACCGTTCCGCGGCCCTGGTCACGTAGGCGCCGGTGTCGGTCAAGGCTCTGGCGACGATCTCATGCCTGCCGTTGATGATAATGCCCTTGGTCTGCGTGGAGCCGACATCTATGCCCGCGGCGTAAATCATGCTTTGCCTCCTGCCGCCGCTTCGGCACGGACCATTTTCTTGTGTTCCAACGACTCGAAGAACGCGTCGATGCGGTTTCTCAGCTGGGCTTCGGAAAAATATCGCGGATCTTCCAGATCGGATTCGATCAACAGAGTCGGAACGTTGAGGTCCTTGGTGAAATATTCGCGCATGTCGCCTTGTCCCGCGGAAAAGAGGCGGCAGCTCTTCACCGAATGAATCACCAGAGCATCGGCGTGCCACTCCTCGACGTAGCGGCGAATCTGCTGGTAACGCTGCAGGAAGTTGCGGTTGGTGACGTTCCACTGGAGCATATGCTGGGCGATGGATTCCAACGGGTGATTGGCGTCATGCCTGAAACCGAATTCCCACAAGCCGCCGACGGTGGAGTAGGTCGAGGCCACCGCAACGGCCCCCCATTTGGAAAACATATCTCTAAACGTTCGGAGATAAGGCCAGGGCGGTGGTCCTTCGATAACGAAGCGGAAGCGTTCCTCCGGTAATGGCCCGGTTCCCATCCGCACTTTTTCTTCCATTTCTTTAAGCGCGGTTTCGAAAAATCTCACGCCGTCTTCGGTTCCCCGGAGACAGTAGAGCGGCGCCATCATGGTCACCGAATCGAAGTAGGCATCGAAGGGAGAAGGGAGAGTCTTGGTGAGCGCTTTGATGCGCGACCACATCTCGCCGGTTTCACTGGAGCGGCTGACGATTTGTTGCAAGCGCGCGTAGTCGAGTTTTTTCCCTGTCAGCCGTTCGCAGATCTCGATCACTTCTTCGAGCTGGCGCACGACGTAAGTCAAGTCCTCCGTGCTCGGCACGCCGGACGGGTCGCGCAAGAACGGAATGTCGAGATTGTAGAGTTGCCCGTCGCAGTATTCGGCCAGGTGTTCGAACCACTGCAAATAGACGTTGCAGCCGACGTAGTTGCAGAGAATCAACGAGGGCAGCGGGATGGTCGCGAAGGGAGTCTTGCGGTCGCCGAGAAACAGACCGACATCGGCTTTCACATAGGCGCAGTTGTCCATCGAGTAGCCCAGCTCCTCGGCCTTGAGGATAAAGGGCAGGGCGCTCTTCTTCGCCGCCAGTTGCAGGGCATCGATTTCCGGATAGACCGGGATCAGATCGAAAGCCTGGATCAGCTCCACGGGGTTGCCGCTGATCAGCATGTAGACGGCCTTGCCTTCGCCATTTTCCGCGGCTCGGGTGACGCGCTCGAAGTAGCGCCCCATCATGTCCTTCTGGAGGAGATGCATCTGACCCTGATAGCTCGTCTTTGTCGTTTCGGTTGCCTGTGCCATGGTTCTCCCCCAAATTCTTTTCGTCTGGCGTCTAGAGTCTTGGGCCCAGAGTCTGAACCCGGGCCGCGAGACCCTGGACCCTAAACGGTTTTCAGTCGAAGAGCATCGACTCCACGAAAGTCTCCACTTCCGTTCTGGCCTTATCGAAGATCCACATCTTTTCTTCGAACTCGAGGCAAAGGTGCGGGATGCCTTCCTTTTCCAGCGCGCGTTTGTAGAGGGCGTAGTCGAACAGTGCCGGCTCGCAGAATTTCGCCGCCAGGATCAATACCGCGTCGGCGCGGGTATCTTTGAATTTGTCGATGAGATGCTTGGATTTGGGCTCGCGTGTGTCGTGTTTCACGCCCGAATAAACGCTCTGATTGAGGTAAGCGTTTGCGAGGTTACGCATGGGATCCCCGGCGGTAGGAATATCTCCCGTGAACCAGCGCCAACCAGTCAGAAAATCGTCGTCCAGGATGTAACAACCGGCGGCTTCCAATCCTGCGAGCAACTCGATGGGCGGCTGCTCGCAGAACGAGCCTTCGAGGACGACTCGGATCCGGTCCTTGGGCCGTTCGTTGCGCTGACGCAGTTCAGGGATCGCTTGCTCCAGGATCGAGATATGTTGCTCCGGTGGCAGCAGTGTGCCGATGCGCGTGAGAACGTAACACTCGACGGTCGAAAGATTCTGCGGCGTCTCACGGCGGATGGCGTAGAGTTCCCGGGTTAAGCGCCGCTGGGTGTTGTAAATCGCGATGCTTGTTCCCAAGGCTTCATCGGTGATGGCTTTTCCGGAGAGTTTCTCATAGCTGGCGCCAATCCTTTTGTACTCCGCGATCAAGTAGTCGATGGTGTGGGGTGAAGCCATATTTTGCGGAAAGTGAACGTACTCGACCATGAGATCGGGGAAGTTGCGCTTGAAAACACTGCTGAGGTTGCGCGCCGGGTCGCAGATCGAGTGAAAAACGATACCGTCGAGAAACTTGAGTTTTTCGGTCAGCCCCAACTCCAGCGTGCTTTTGACGATGGAGCAGACGAAGGACTGAAAGCGAGAATCGGCGTGGGCAATTTCCAGCCGGTTGCCGGCGCCGATAACGCCGACGGGCAGCATGCCCGCGGCATGGATGAGTTCGACTGGGGTGTAGACCGGATAGCAACCGACCAGTTTCAAGTCGGGATGAGAGGTTTTCCACGCAGCGGCGATATCGAGCGGAGAATTCTCAAGAAGCTCGCGGTACTGTGAAACCAGATTCTCGACAGTTGTCATGGAACGCTCCGTTAGACGGCTTTTGCCCGCGAATAGCGCAATACGGATGCCACGGGAATTTAGACCCTTCACGTCGTTTATCGATTGATTCTTCGCAATTTTCGGAAATCGGCGTGAAAAAATTCTCAACTGTCAGAACGGCGACAGCCGCTCGCGGGTTCGGGCCTGGCATAGGCCTTGCTCCGCACATGAATTGGTTCCTGGCGAAGACCGGCCGAAAGGAGGGGGACAATGGCGCGAGGAATGAGATCGCTTGAAAGTATCGCGGGTCAGCGAGTGGAAGACGCGATGTGGGGCATACCGGAGTCGCCGGAGTTCTCCTCGATCCAGCGCCTTATGAACGAACTCCAATCCCATGCGGCTCATGAAGACCGATGGCTGGTCACACCTCGATAAAGAGTGCCGTCAGGTTTCCTCGTAGCAGAATAATCCAGGCTAATCATCATCAGCAATTGGGTAAACTCTCGAAGGCACGCATAGGATCAACCGTGTCTCCCGAGACGCGTCGTTGTGAGATTGGTGCCCGACTGAAGTGGAAACTTTTTGTTGCAGTTGGAAGAGCTACGGGGCTTTGGAGCTTGGAGTCCATCCGGGCAAGAGCTTGGCGGCCGCCATTGACATTTGACGCGCTCGGTAAAGATCGGCGCATTGAGCGCACAGGCCGAGAGATGCCGACCAAATTGGAAAATCTTCTTTGATCGCCGCCAGAACATCGGCGCCGAGGCTGTTTGGCTCGGCTTCGAACACGTGCGTCGGAAACTTACAAAGCGGGCAGTGCGTGCCGGGCGCATCATGCCGCTGTACACTGCCGGTAGCTTGCCGGGGATCGAAGGCAAAGCGGGCGAGATCGCTGTGCTTGGGCTGCTCGCATTCGAAAAACCTGGAGAAGAGTTCCCCGATTCGATTTTGCAGCATGGGAAAAGCAAGGGCAAAGTCGGCGAATTGCAGATCGCGAACCGACGCATCACACCAGCCGCGACGCAACATCCGACCATTGATCGTCGTATCCCACAACGCGCGGTAACGGCTGGTGATTAAAGTGTCGTAGGTCGGCCCGCCTTCTGCTTTCGGCAAGGTTGGTTCGTAAGCAAATGCGGGATCAAGCATGTCGGCGATGTGAAATAACTCGTGACGCAATAATACTGTAAGAGCCACGGTGTTGAGCAACGATTCGGGGCGCAAGAGGATCCGCAGTGTGCGCTCTGGCGGATTTTCCATCCGCGTATCTTGGGCGATGAAAAGCTCGGCGCTTTCTTCTTTAGCCGCAATGGCGCAAGCGATAAAGCACTTGCCAACTTGCGCAGGGATGAGACGTTGCTCGCGCAAGGCAGCTTCAACACCATTGCCTAATCCGAGCCGATGGAACCATGTGTGGTTCAGAACAAGGAATCGACTTTCGCGTTCATCCGGGTCAGGCACTTCGTAAATTCGCTTGCGCTGCTCTTCGAGTTCCTGGCGAACGTAGCTGTCGCAGCGGGCATGAAACACGGCTTCCTCGACCAGGCGTGGGTCGTAGTGGGTCGCCATACCTTTGTTCATACCGAATCGCTCCCATCAGGCACAGATGCGCCGGGCATGGCGCCGCATTCGACGCCGCTGCCGCAAGCCATTGGCACGCGACTGTCGTCGGCGGGCCGCAGTCCGAGATTTGCCACACCACAAGCGACCTTCAGCCGGGCGCATTCTGCCGTCACGAATCGCAGACAAAGTCTCGCCATCATGCCATAAAAACCTGACGGATCATCCCGATCGAGCTTGGCGGCGAAGGTGGGGAGGAATCGCGCTAGGTGGTCGCGCAGAAATAGTTTTTCCGCCTTGCGGGTTTCCGCAAGCATTTCACGGCTGTCATTTTCCAGGGCGTAGACTTCTTTGAGGGTGAGAAACATGAGGAATTCGCATTCGCAGCTGACGTGATCGGCGCGCTCCCGGCGGCCCTGTTTCAAGGTGAGCCCGAATGCATGATAGAAGCCCATCAGGTCGCCCAACTCTTGCGGCTGTTGAAACAACGCTTCGTTACCGTATTCGGTCTCGTAGGGTGGAATCGGCCCTCGGGCAGTGTGTCCGAACAATCCTAGATAGCGCGACGAGAGCATCGTCGTATGCTCGTTATCGCCGCTGGGAAGCGCGTCGATTAAAGAAATGAGGTCCGGCTTGCCATTCGGATAAAGCGCGGCAGCTGCGTCCGCCAGGGAAGCGCGACTGTCCTGAGCAAGCAAACGAGAAAGGGTTTCCTCTGTGGGCGCTTGAAATCCCATCGCCAGCGCGCTGTAAAGCGCAGCACGGCAGTAGGCCAGGTCGATATCTGTGGCGCTTTGAGTGTCATTCGAATCGTTGATGGTCATGGGTAGGGTATCCTCTTGGCCGAAACGAACACGTTCAAACCGTTCAAATTGTTCAAGCCGTTCAACTCCCACCTTAATCCTCCCCCGCGGGCGCGGGGGAGGAAAAGAATCGGAAGGTTGAATGATTTGAACCTCCACAACGGCTTGAACGGACCCCGGACTCGATCCGGGGGATTGAACGGCTTGAACGGTTTGAACGCGCTTAATCATATTGAGTTTGCGTGTTTATTTGGCCGCACGTGGACTGGTTCTTCGATCTGGGTGCGGAAAATTTCTTTTCCATCTTGCCCATAGGCGATCACCGTGTCGTTGTACATGGTGACTTTCCTGCCGCGCAGCGTGGCTTCGTAAATTTTCGGTCCTTCTTTGATCTCGTAACGAAAGATGATCCGGTTCGAGCGGCGGAAGAGCTGCAGGACCGCCAGCAATTCGCGATCCGGGTAGGCATAGCGCTCGATGGCTTCGTCGACGCCGGGACCGAACATCTGCTTGAGATAATCCCGGGGCACCCAGCGTGGTGGAATGTAGTAACCGTTGGGCTCGGTGCCAAACTGCGGGTAGAGCGGCAAAGCGACTTTGGCGACGTGGATCATGTAATAGAGCGGGTTGTAACGATCCTCCGTCCAAGTGCCGTCGTTGTTCATTTCCACTAAGCCCTGCATGCGGATCTGGCCGATGCATGCGGCCATGCAGCGGGTTTCCATCGGCTGGCCGCCACTTTCCGGGTCTTTGCCTTCGACGCGCGGATAACAGCCGACACATTTTTCCGAGACGCGCGTGTTGCCTCGATACATCGTTTTCTTATACGGGCAGGCTTCCACGCATTTGCGATAGCCGCGGCACTCCTTCTGGTCGATCAAGACGATGCCGTCTTCGGGGCGTTTGTAAATCGCTTTGCGCGGGCAGGCGGCCAGACAGGCGGGGTAGCTGCAATGATTGCAGATACGCGCCAGATAGAAAAACCAGGTTTTATGTTCCGGCAGGGCCGTGCCCTCTTTGTCGAGTTCATTGCGTACGCCTTTTTTTCCTACCGGATTGTCTTCGAAAATGTTGGGCGAATTCCATTCCTCATCCGTCGGCAGATAGCCGAGGACGCGGGCGCTATCCGGCGTCAGCAAATTTTGCGCTTCGAAAATCGTCTTGCCGTCGAACTGGCCGTAGGGGCTTTTCCTATCGCCGGACGGTTTTCCGGACCATTGTTGATTGCCGGGATTGGCCTTCTCCAACAGGTCGAGAATTTTTGCGTCCCAGAACTGCGGGTAACCGCCGTAGGGCTTGGTCTCGACGTTGGCCCACCACATTTGCTCCTGGCCCTTGCTGAACGTCCAGGTGGATTTGCACGCCATGGTGCAACTCTGGCAGGCGATGCAGCGGTTGATGTTGAAAACGAAAGCGAATTGGCGGCGCGGGAACACCTGCGGGTAGGGGTAATCCATTTCCCGCCCGATCTGCCAGTTGGGAACCTTAGCCAT
>CAMLCX010000268.1 GCA_946478635.1 uncultured Pseudomonadota bacterium | reverse complement strand
TATTTTTCCGGCACGCCTTTTTTCCAAAGATCCACGGGTTCCATGACGTGGGAGTCCGATGAGATGATGAGATCGCTTGCGATGGCCATTTGAAGATCCTCCTGTTCCGATGGGGGTTAGGACTGCGCGTACATTCTTTGCTTCAACTTAATCGAATAGCCGCGTTTGTGTCAAATCCCGCCGCTTGATTGACGGGGCCGACACGATGAGTTGCCCGTACACGAAACTCATCGATGAAACTAAACCGAGCAATCGTCAGTTCACCTTGCGCCAGACGGAGGCGAGCCAGGGCTGTTGTTCGCGCGGGACGCCGGGCGGCCGGTAGTAGTGCGTGATTTCGCCAAAGCCGGCGGCGGTCACGACATTGCGCCAAGTCTCGAGATTGTAATAGACGCCGTAGCGCTCGTCATTCCAGCCTTCCTCATTTTCACCCCGGGGATTGGAGCTGAAGAGCACGCCCTCGGTTTTCAGCGACGCCCAAAGGTCGCGCAGCACCCTCGGCAATTCTTGACTGGGCACGTGAAACAGGGAAGCGTTGGCGAAGATGCCGTCGAAGAATTCCGGCGGTAAATTGAGCTTCAAGAAATCTTGCTGCCAGACCTCGCAGCCGCTGTAATTGCGCGCAAGCTCGACAAAACGCTCCGCCCCTTCCAGTCCGATCGCTTCATGCCCCAAGTCGCGGAATACTTTCAGATCGCGTCCCGGCCCGCAGCCGAAATCGAGGAGCCGAAATGGGCCCGCTCCGCGCAGTTGTTTCAATAACGCGTCGCGATTCTGGCTGACGTCGTGATCCCGCGTGCCCTTCCAGAAACTGTCGGCGTGCTCGTTGTAGTGGGATAAGGTGATCAGCGAGATTTTGCCGATATCGTTCGCGGCCAGCTTTTTTGGCACAATCATTTGGCTCCCGCGCCATATTCGCAAGACCGGTATTTCGATTCAAGGCGAGCCCAGGGGGCAGGGTCGCGTTGACGGAGCGCTAGCAGCGCCAAAAGGGGTTAGGTCAATGCGCTTTCGGCGTTACATCCGGATTTAGCAGTTTGACCGGCTTGCCGTCGATGAAATCCAGGAGGTTATGGATGGCCTCATCGTAGCGCTTGGTCAGGATCTCCTCGGTGGCGTAACCGCGGTGCGACATGAGAATGGCATTATCAAAACGGCGCAGAGCATGGTCCATGGGCAGCGGCTCGATGTCGTAGACGTCCAGGCCGACACCGCCGAGCTTGCCGCTTTCCAGTGCATCGATCATCGCCGCTTCCGATACGATGGGACCGCGCGCGGTATTCACGAGCAGAACGCCGCGCTTCATCAGGGCAAATTCCTTCGCGCCAATGATACCGCGGGTTTGCGCGTTGGATTGTATGTGAACCGTCAGGATGTCGGAGTCCCTGAGCAGGTTTTCAAAGGACGCGCTCTCAGCGCCGACTTCCGCGGCGCGCTCCGGTGTCATGGTGCGCGAGTAGGCGAGCACGCGGGTATCGCCGAAGGCTTTCATAATGCGCGCCACTTCCTTGCCGATCCGGCCGAAACCGAAAATCCCGACGGTTTTGCCCGCCAGGGTGTTGCCGGGGATGGCGGGCCAGATTTCTTCGCGCATGCGCAAGTTCACCTGGGGAATTTTCCGCAGCAGCGCGAATATCAGCGCGATGGTAAGCTCCATGGTGGACATGCCGTTATCGGCCGGGGTGCCGGCAACGGCGATGCCATGCCGGGTGGCGTTGGCCAGGTCGAGGTGTCGGGTGGTCCGTCCGGTTTGGGAAATGAACTTAAGATTCGGCAACCGCGCATATTCCTGATCGCTGAAGAAGGTCCGTTCGCGCATCAGCAGAAGCGCATCGAAATCCTTTAGAGCGTTAACAATATTTTCCGAGCTGTCGAGTCTTTTTCGCAACAGCGTCACGTCGGCGCGCTGGTTGAGTTTTTCGAAAGCCGGGACGGTATCGGCGAGTTTTTCGAAATCGTCGAGGATCGCGATGCGGAGTTTTTGGTCGGTCATGGCAGGACCCTATCAGAGCTATCAAACATGGGCGGTCACCTCGACTTCGCAGAATTTGCCTTCGGAAGAGTAGCCGTCGACAAAACAGTATTCCTTCTGCGGCAGATCGGCTTTGACGTGACGCTGAAACAAGTTTTTGAGATTCTCGATCGTTTGGCTGCGGTGTAGGTAGAACGACACACGCGCGACTTTGTCCCAGGAGCTGCCGGCGTCGCTCAACGAGCTCTGGATGCGCGGAAAGATATTGTCAAACTGCGCGGCGAGCGTCGGCAATACCGTCGTTACGCCGGAAAGCACCACGACGCTTTCGTAAGTGAGAAAGCGGATGGGAACAATGGGCGGATCGTATTCAACAATCCGTTTTGCCGCGCTCTGCTCCGCGGGACGCATGGCGATCAGATCGACCGCCACTTTGGCGGCGGAATCGAAATGACCCGGCGCGATGTAGCTCGAACTTGCCGAGCGCGCTTTGCCGGACAAGATCTTGACCCGCTCGCTACTGCCGAGATCGCGGCTTTGGCGATCGCGACCCCAGAGCCGGCTTCGCACCGTGTTATCCAGCGACAAGCCGTGTGTGCGCAACTCCTGGTCGAAGCGGCCGAAGATTTCCTGGGCTTCGTCGCCCGCGGACGCCGCCGGTTTTGCCTCGCCGGATAGTTCGATGAATTCTTTGCCCATCCAGGTAAAAATGTTTTTTCGCATCGTCGACTCCCTCTGTGGCGGGCTGATCCTATATCACAGGCCGCATGGGTTCAACGAGAAGACGAAATCGCGAGCGCTCATTGTTTCCGGGAAAGCAAAAAGACAAAGTCTTTGATGAATGCGATCAGCGGCCGGCCGAAGATGAACTCAGATGCGACAACGATGATGCCAAAAACAATGAGGATCAGAACAATGAAGAAAATAATGCCCCCGGTTTTCGACATACGCTCCTCACTTATCGGCCCCGGCTAAAGCAATCGCTTCACAAGAGCCGACCGATTACAGGCGCCGGCATGGGTCATGGCGTGAAATTGAGCCGGATGAGCCGGTCATCATCCGGCGCCGGGCTGCCTCTGCCGTCGTGATTGCTCGTGACTAGATAAATCTTCTTGTCGGGTCCTTCGAAGACGTCGCGCAAGCGGCCGAACCTGCGGAAAAAATGGCGCTCGAAAATCTGTACCTTGCGCGGATCAGCCGCGTCCAGGACGACGCGGTAAAGTGTCTGGCCGCGCAGTCCGGCAAAGAGCAGGGAATTTGCCCAAGGTCCCTGCGTGACAAATGTCGCGCCGGCCGGCGCCCATGTCTCGCTCGTTCCCGCATGGATGATCGGTGGCATCGTTCCCGGCTGGCTCTCATCGCCGCGGCTTTCCGGCCAGCCGTAATTTTTGCCAGCCTCGATAAAATTGACTTCGTCGCGACAGCAGCCTTGAAAGCCGCTCGGGCCATGTTCCGTGGAATACAATCTGCCGGTGCCGGGCTGCCAGGCGAGGCCTTGCGGATTTCGATGGCCATAGGAATAAACATAAGAGTTTGGAAATGGATTGTCCGCGGGCACGCTGCCGTCGCTATTGAGGCGAAGGATCTTGCCGGCCAGCGATTTTAAATCCTGGGCGTGGCGAGTCGTCTGGGCGTCGCCCGCGGTCCAGTAGAGTTTGCCGTCGGGGCCGAATCTGACTCTGCCGCCATCGTGGTTATTTGAGCCGGGAAGATTGTCGATGAGAATCTTATCCAGTACACCCTTGCCGGTTTTGCCGTCTTCGCGCAGCCGGACCAGCCGGTTGCGCAGTGTGAAGACTCCGGTGCGGTACGTGTAGGCGGCGTAAACGAAGCGATTCCGGTCAAACTGTGGGTCGACCGCAAGTCCCAGGAGACCTGCTTCGCCCGTCGCGACAACGTCCAGCGCCATCCAGGGTTCGGGTTGAAGCTGGCCGCCTTCGACGACGCGGATACGGCCGGGTCGTTCGCTGAGGAATATCCTGCCGTCCGGCGCGAAATCGATCGCCCACGGGGTATCGAGGCCGCGGACCATTGTCTCGATGGTGACTTCCGGTGTGGCGGCGTCTGCCCGAACTTGAAGCGCACCGCCGGAGAGGATTATGCAAAGGAGCAATCGGCAGAGCGCTTTGTTGACAATTCGGCACACTGGCGGATCCCTTGAACGGGCTGCGTTGAGCGACGAATCAATGTGTCGTCGACGGCGGCGCGCAACAAGTCGCCTGCGCCGACTTCGCTGCAGTATCGGCTCGTCTAGGCGTTTCCCACACGGCGCGCAAATCCGGTGAATAGGGGTAACGAATACCATTTTCCTCGAGGATCTTGGCGGTCGCTTCCATCAGGTCCGCGCGGTTAAACACCATGGTTTCGTGGGTCAGCACGCCGGAGCTGGCAAACTTGAAGCTGATTTGCTCGTCACGGTTGTCGCGCAGGATCTCAACCAAGTGACGCAGGTTTTTGATTTGAACCCCGTTGACTTCGCTGAGCACGGCTCGATTGGGATCGTCATAGCCTTGCGTGATCCGGTGCGGAAACAGCGGCGATGCGACGATGATCAGTTCTTCGTTGTCAAAGGTTGGCTTATCGAAACGACGCGTAACCAACGGGCTTGGCCGCCGTCCCATGGATGGCGGCCGTTGATTGCCAAGCCGCTCGAGATAGTCCTGGGTGGTCTGCGAAAAGACAAACGGCCCGAAAATAAAAAATCTCGGGCTTTTGTCCATCAGGTAGGGAATCACCAGTTCTCTCTCGGTGCGCACGGGCAGCTTGATTTCTAGGAGCCGGCCGTCGCGATAAACCGTCAGTGGTAAAAAACCATTCTTCGTGAATTTTTGCACGAGATAAGAAGAGGACAGGCGGAGGTCATAGCGAATCGCGACTTTTCCGTCGCTGTCGATCGGAATGTCGCCGATCTTGGTAACCACGTCCCATTCATGCAGCGGATAGTCCGGGTCATTTCGGTAAGGCTGCGCCACCATGACGCCGTTGACGCTCTTTGGCAATCCAAGGCGGCGCCGCAGCGCCTCGTTCTCGACGGTTTGGATTAAATCGAAGACCTGCGGTTTGCCGTCGTAGACGCCGTCGGCGACATCGGCCAGGAAGAGTTGAATTTCCTCGACCGGAATCAGATAGCCGATATTCTGCGCGTTTTGAATCAAGCTGAAGACCAGCCCGACCAATTTGCCGTCCGATACCGCCGGACCGCCGCTGTTGCCGAAATTAAGCGCGGCGTCGACTTGGATTCTCAAGCCGGTTGCCTGGTAATAATAATCGGTATACTCGATTCGCGAGACGATCCCTTGAGTCACCGAAAGCTCGGTGCCGCCGGTGGGATAGCCATACACGTTGATCGAGTCCTTGACGCGCGGCATCTCGGCAGCGAAGGGCAAGCTACCGCGCTTATCGAAAAAGGACTCATCATCGAGTTTAAGGATGGCGAGATCCATCCCCGGCGAGAGCGCTTCCACGCGCGCCGGTATCTGACTGGCGGATTGATTCGGTTGGACGTAAATCTGACTCGCGTACTTTACCACATGGGCATTGGTCAGGATGCGCTTGCCGTCGATAACCACTCCCGAGCCCTTCACTTGCTGCGGGCTGGCCTTGGTCCAGGGACGGAAGAGGTCCGGGCTATGGTGGATCGCATGAATTTTCACAACTAGATCGCGAATGCCGTCCTGAGCGTAGAGCCAGGCGGGTGAAAGGGAACAGCAACACAACGCGAGTAGGCAAACAACGATTCGGTGCATGAAATCTCCTTGATTCAAGGCGTTTCGAGAAACACGCCGCATTATATACGAAAAGACGTCAAAGTTAAGGATGTAAATTTGTCACAATGTGAGCGCGATGACGGCTTCGGTTTGCTCACGATGTTGCAGAGATTACTCCTCTAACCGTCGCTCGCGCTATTGCAAGGTGAACGATCCCGATTTGGTCTTGACGCCGTGAAGCGCGAAAGCGTATGCGTAGCTCTGCGACTAACATTTTTAAGCTCATTGTCAGGGAGGGATTATGTGGTACTTGGTGTTGCGCCGGCCGGTAAAGCCGCGGGAAGAATGGACGGTCAGTTTGGATCAGCATCTCGTTTGGATGAAGCAGCAGCACACAGCGGGTAAAATCCTTTTTTCCGGTCCGACGACTGATCGCAAGTATGGCGTCTATGTCATTCGCGCGGCGGACCGAAACGAAGCGGAAAAACTTGCGGCCAGCGATCCATACACGGCCGCGGGATTCACGGCTTTCGAGCTGCTCGAATGGGAAGTCCATCAAATCATGGGCGTCGGGCCTTTTACGTCGGCGGAGATGCGCGCCCATCGTTAGGGGTATTTTTGAGACGTACAAAGCACCCAAAAAAAAATCTTTGCCGGACTAAAAACTAGCTTGACACAAACGATCCGCAGAGCTAGGAATTGAAGTAGCCCCGGACTCCCAAAAGGGGCGGAAGAGGAAACAGAGCGCGCATGTTGCCACTCTTCCAGACGGAGGTTTTATGACGGGAGAAGATAGTCCACCGGGCCAAGCAGGCCCGCCGGCCGCGGGCGCCAGCAGTTCGACTAAGCTACACGTCAGACATCGAGCTGTGTGAATCAAGCCCTCAAATTCTGCGCCAGCAGGCGCGAACCCGAATAGGGTCACTCAGAAGGTTGGGCTTCCCCAAAAGCAGACTCGAAAACCGATTGACGGTAAGCGTGGGTCGAAAGTAACACTGTGCGTGTCGTTGGTGAGCGGGCTGCAAGCGATAAAATCTAAACAAGAGCTGAATGACGCGATGGCGTCGATGGACGGGCGGTCT
>CAMLCX010000267.1 GCA_946478635.1 uncultured Pseudomonadota bacterium | reverse complement strand
CCGGGGACGCCGGCCGGCGAATGGTTTCGCCGTTATTGGGTCGTGGTCGGCACGGTGCAGGAGCTTTACGATATTCCGCAGGCTGTCAAAGTCCTTGGCGAAGATCTGGTGTTGTTTCGCGACCGGTCCGGCAAGATCGGCTTGCTCGGCGAGCATTGCCCGCATCGCGGCGCCTCCTTGGAGTACGGTGATATCGAGGATGGCGGTTTGCGCTGCGCGTATCACGGTTGGTTGTTCGACGTGAGCGGCCAATGCCTGGAAATGCCGGCGGAGCCCAAGGACAATAACTTTTGCCAAAAAGTGAAGCATCTTTCCTATCCCGTAAAGGAACTCGGCGGCTTGATCTTCGCGTACTTGGGACCCGGCGGAACCAATCCGCCGCCGCTGCCGAACTACGCGCCGCTCGTTGACCGCGGCAGTCAATGGCAAATCGAGCCCGTGCGCCACGCCGATTACAACTGGTTCAACTTCTTTGAAAACTCGGCGGACCCCGCGCATGTGTGCATTTTGCACCGCCACGCGGGTTACGGCCAGCAGTCCTGGGGCAATCAATTTTTCAGTTACACGGAAATGCCGCACTTCGAGTTCGTCGAGATGGAGTACGGCATGAAAGTGGTCATGACCAAGCCCGGCCCGGAGCTCGGCACGGAGTTCGTCGATGAGATGAGTCTGGCTTTGCCGAGCATCGTTCAAGTGGGCGATACCGAATTCGTCCATGCCAAGGTCGACGCCGCGGCTCTCGTCAAGGAAGGCTCGCAATGCGAGCATTGGATGTTCGTGACGCCCAACGATGACGAGCACTTCATGCTATTTACCGCCGACAATTACAAAGGACCGGAAGCGAACTTCTTCGCGAAACTCAAGGCGCTGCGTGAGAAGGAAACGCCGGTGCAGGAAGTGAAGCCCTATGACAAGCGCAAGTACATGCCGTACAAGGGTAACGTCCGTAAAGAAGATCTGGCAACCCAGGGCACCCAGGGTCTGCTCGGCGAGCGGGGCGAGCAGCTCGGTGTTTCCGACCGAGGCGTCATCAAGTTTCGCAAGATCGTGATGGACGCGATAGAGACGGCTTGGAACGGCGGCACGCCCAAGGGCATTGTTGACAAAAAGCAAGCGAACGAGCTCTATCGTTTGGATACCCAGGTGGGAGTGCAGGCGAAGAGTTAACGTAAAAAGTCAGCGAAAGATCGTGATGCCAGTTCAAGAAAGCGAAGCGAGATTCTTCGTCGCGAGTCTATCCTGAGCGTAGCCGAAGGACTCCTCAGAATGACATTCGCTTGCGCTGTCATCCTGAACGACCGACTGTGTGAAATCTCTATCGGAGCCCTTCGACGGCGCTCAGGGTGAACGGATGAGTGCTTAGATTCTAAGGAAACCTTCCGTTCGTGGTGAGCCTAGTCGAACCATGAACGTAGTTTTTGCACAGTCTGACGAAGTGAAGGATCTGCTTTAATAAGGTGACAAGGAGAGAAAAATGATTCGTGGTGTGTTGTTGCCGATCATCACGCCGTTCGATGAGAAGATCCGGGTCGATGAGCAGATGATGCGCCAGTTGGTCGACTTTCACATCAAAGCCGGCGTGCAGGGATTGTTCGTGCTCGGTTCCACCGGCCAGGGGCCGGCCATGACCATCGACGAACGCAAGCAAACCGCCGCGATCGCTCTTGATCAAGCCAAATCGCGCGTCCCGGTGATTATCCACGTCGGCACCGCCGACACCGGAAGCGCGGTGGAGCTGGCGGAGCACGCGGCGGCGCACAAGGCCGACGCGGTGGCGATCGTGCCGCCGTATTACTATTCGGATCACACGGAGTACGAAATCATTGCGCACTACAAAGCGGTGCACAAAGCGGTGCCGCTGCCGATTTATATCTACGAGAACCCGAAATATTCCGGCATCTCGATTCCGCCGGGATTCGCTTTGCGGATGAAAGAGCAGGTGCCGGCGCTCAAAGGCATCAAAGTCGCCTACGGGCAGGGCGCGCTGCTCGAGTACGTGCGACTGCTGCCCGACGTTTCGGTTTTTACCGGCAATGCCGATCTATTCGGCCTGGTGCCCTTCGGCGTCGCCGGCATGATCAATCCGCCGACGAGTTTCGTTCCCGAGTTGTGCGTCGAGTTATTCAACGCTCTGGACCGCAAAGACTACCCGTGCGCCGTGGACGCGCAGAAAAGGGTCGATACGGCGACGCGGATCGTGGCCGCGCGCCTGCGCAGGTACGGCCGCGTGCCGTTGCAGGAAGTTTTTCGCATGCGCGGCTTCGCGGTAAAGCGCTTTCCCAAGTGGGAGACCGAGCAGATGCCCAAAGAGGAGATCGACAAGCTCGAGCGGGAATTGCGGGCCGAAGGGATTCTCGGCCAATAGCGAAATTTTATTTCATGCTTCGTTACGACTGTTTCGAGTGGCTGGCGCCGCAAATGACCGACCAGCTCGTGGTCACGTCACTGAGTGGCCAAAGAGTGGAGTGGGGTCATCTTTCCAAACGGGAAGCGGATCTCAATCTCGGTTCCATGGGCAATGCCCTGGCGGTGGGCATCGGCCTGGCGCTTGCTCTGCCGCATCGAAAAGTTTTCGTGTTCGAGTCCGACGGCAGCGTGCTGCTGTCCTTATTCAACTTGCCAACCCTCGCCAACCTGAATCCGCCCAACCTGGGCGTGTTCGTGTTCGACAACCAGGCTTACAGCGGTACGAGGATCAGCTACCCGAGCGCGACAGCGGGCAAGACCGATCTCGCGGCGGTGGCCAAAGGCTCGGGCATCGAACACTCGGTGACCGTCTCGGATCTGGAGGAGTTCAAAGGAGAAGCGACGGGCGCTCTGTCCGAGCCCGGCCTGCGCTTCGTCGTCTGTAAAATCGCAGAGAGTCTGGGCCATCGGAAGATTACTCGCAGCGATATGGATTTGCTGGAGAGCAAGTACCGGTTCGTGCGCTATCTCGAGCGCACCGAAGGCAAGCCGATCTTTCAGGGACGCGGATAAGCCGTCTGGGCGATCCTATGAAGGCCGAACTCGCTAACAGAACCGTTGCCGCACTGAAAGAAGCGGGCATCGACTTCGTCACCTACGTTCCCGAAACGCGATTGAGCGAGATCTTGCCGGTGCTGAACGCGGACGGTTCCTTTTCTCTTGTGCCGGTGGCGAGCGAAGCGGAAGCGGTGGGGATCGCCGCCGGCGCTTCTCTGGGCGGCAAACGCGCGGCCGTCTATATGGAAGGCACCGGTCTGTTCGTTTCGACCTACAATCTGCTCACCGTCGGCGAGCGCTACGGCGTGCCCATGCTGCTGCTGGTCGCCTACGTGGGCAGCTTCGAAGATCAACGAAACAGCTACCTGTTCACCCATTACGGCAACAAGACAAAGGGAATCCTCGATACTTTGGGCATCCAATACCTGATCGTCGAT
The DNA here is from genome assembly GCA_946478635.1 of uncultured Pseudomonadota bacterium. The sequence goes on along the minus strand of CAMLCX010000267.1, from coordinate 3,363 downwards.
TCCGCCAACCAGCTCGAAGGGCGGATCAAAGACGCGGTCAGAATGATGCACGCCCTGAAACTGCCTGTGGCTTTGCTGTTCACCGGCGAATTCACCGAGTAATTTCCACTTTGAGGTCAGCAACATGATCACAAGCGGCGCACTCCCTAAAGGAGTTTTCATTAGCTTTATTTTTTTCCTGCTTACACTCGATGTCGCAGCAGCGAAGACGATCTTCATCGCGGTTTCCAATCCCGACATGTCATTCTTGAGCGGCGGCGTCGCCAAGTATCAAGGCTACTTCAAAGACGAGGGCCTTGACGTCGAGGTCTTGCAGATGAACGCCAATGTCTCCGTCGCGGCGCTGGCCTCGGGGAACGTGGATTACAACTTGATTTTGCAATCGGTGGTGACGGCGAATCTGCGCGGTCTGCCGCTCAAGATCGCCGGCATTCTCATCGAACGGCCCAACCATGTTGTGGTCGCGCATCCAAGCATCCAAAAATTCGCCGACTTAAAAAATAAAAGGATCGCGATCAGCTCGTTCGGCTCTCTGGTCGACATCCTTGCCCGGCTGACGGCGGCGCATTTCCAGCTCGACCCGCGCAAGGACGTTGATTATGTCGCGGCGGGAAGCAGCTCGGCGCGGGTGGCGCAGCTGCAAGCCGGCGTGGTGCAGGCGGCGTTTGTCACGCCGCCGGGAAACCTCCGGGCTGAAGCCGCGGGATTCAAAACGTTACTGCGTGTGCGCGATCTGTTTCCTTTTCCGGTGAACGGCATCGGAGTGACCGAGCAGAAGCTCAAGACCAACAGAGACGAAGTCAAAAAAATCGTCCGCTCTCTGCTGCGCGCCAACCGCTACATCATCAACAACCCGAAGGGCGCGATCAAAGTCTTGTCGGACTGGGGAAGAACCAAACCGGAGGTGGCCGAGGACGCCTACAACGACAACGCGAAAAACTATAGCCGTAATCTCCTGGTTTCGAGAGCGACGTTGGAAAACGTCATCGAGAGCACGCGTTTGAACGTTGAATTGAAAAAGAACGTCTCCGTCGATGAGATATTCGACTTCAGCCTTGTGCGGGAGATCCTCAAGGAAATGGGAGAATCGCCAAGTTGACCCGAACGCGTTCAAAAAACCGCAATCGCAGCGGGCGGCTTGAGCAACTCCCGCAGAAGCCAGCCAAAATCGTTGGCACTCCGACTCCACGTTTAGAAGGCCCTGAAAAAGTATCGGGGCGGGCGATCTACGCCGGCGATATGTGCTTGCCTGGCATGCTCTGGTGCAAAGCGTTGCGCAGTCCGATCTCTTATGGCCGGATCAAGAAGGTCGATGCGAGCCGTGCGCTTGCTTTGCCCGGCGTGCATGCGGTGGCGACCGGAGCGGATGTCAGCGGCCGGTTGATTGGCAGAAAGATCTACGACATGCCGATCCTCGCCGACGGCGTTGTCCGGTTTATCGGCGAGAAGGTCGCGGCGGTGGCGGCGGAGAGCGAGGCGATCGCCGAAGCGGCGGTGGAACTGATCGACGTCGAGTACGAGGAGATGGCGGCGCTGCTCGATCCGCTCGAAGCAATCAAGCCCTCGTCGGTGCTGCTCCATCCGAAGGTCGCCGAGTATCGCGGTCTGCTGCATCCGATCGCCCAGCCGAGCAACGTGTTCGTGCACATGAACTGGAAGAAGGGCGATGTCGAAGCGGGCTTTCGCGATGCGCAAATAATCGTCGAGAACACCTTCACGACCAAGCCCGTCCATCAAGCCTATATCGAGCCGCATGCCAGCGTCGTGCAGGCGCGCGAAGAGAGCGGCGCTGACATCTGGGCCTGCTCCAAAGTGCCGTTCGCGCTGCGCGAGCAAGTCGCCACAGCATTCGGCAAAGACCTTCAGAGCTTTGTCGTGCATCCTTGCTATATCGGCGGCTGCTTCGGCGGCAAAGGCGACTTCATGGATGTGCCAGTCTGCTATCTCTTGTCGCAGAAAAGCGGGCGGCCGGTGAAAATGGTGATGGATTACTCCGAAGAATTTATCGCCGGCAATCCGCGCCATGCCGCCATCGTGCGGGTGAAAAGCGGGGTCATGAAGGACGGCCGTCTGATCGCTCACCAGATGGAGTATGTCTTCGATAGCGGCGCCTACGGCGCATTTAAACCTCAGGGTTATCTCGTCGGGCCGAAGGAGGCCGCCGGCCCGTACAAAATACCCAACGTCCTCATTGAAGAGAAAATCGTCTATACCAACAAAATTCCCAGCGGGCATATGCGCGCCCCGGGGGACCCGCAGGGTTTTTTTGCCAACGAATCGCAGATGGATTTGATCGCGCGCCGGCTGGGCATGGATCCGCTGGCGTTCAGGAAAAGGAATCTGATGCACGACGGCGATCTTTCGCCCATCGGTCATGCGGTGCCGCACATCAAGAGCGACGAGATTCTTGACGCCGCGGTGAAAAACTCCGGCTATGGCCGTCCCAAGCCGAAGCATCGCGGGCGCGGCATCGCGGTGGCTCAATGGCTGCCGCTGGGAGGGGAGTGCCACGCGTTTGTTTCGGTCGATCGCGATGGAGGCATCACCGTTTCCACCGCCATGCTCGATCAGGGCGCCGGGACCCACACGGCGATGCGATTAGTGGCGGCGCAGGAGCTTCTAGTGCCGCTCGAAAAAGTTCGCGTCGCGACCCTCGACACGAGCAAAGTTGGAGCGGATACCGGCATCGGCGCGAGCCGCGGCACGCGCATCTTCGGCAACGCCACCCGCTTGGCGTCGGTGGATGCCAAAGAGCAATTGCTCGAGGCTGCGAGCCAAAGACTCGGAGTTGGCAAGGAAGATCTTTTGTTGACCGGCAGCGGCGGCGTGCGCGCTCCTTCGGGCCAAACCTTGAGCTACGGCGAAGTTGCGCAAGCGAGCGGCGGGGAGATTCGCGGCCACGGTTTTTACAAAAATTTCGAATCGGGTCCCGAAGCGGCGCTTTGCGTTCAGGTTGCCGAGGTCGACGTCGATCAGGAAACCGGTCAGGTGCGCCTCAGGCAATTCACCAGCGCGCACAGCACGGGAACGGTTTTGAATCCGCTGATGCACCAGGGCCAGATCGACGGCGTGGTCGTGATGGGCATCGGCTACGCGCTCATGGAAGGCGTTTTGATCGACGGCGGCAGCGTGGTCGGCGCCAACTTTGGCGAGAACAAAATTCCGTCGATTAAAGACATTCCGTCTTTGAAAACGGTTATTCAGGAATTTCCGGTCGGCAACGGCCCCTACGGCGGCATGAGCATCGGCGAACCGCCCGTGGTCCCCACGGCCGCGGCCATCGCCAACGCAGTCGAGGATGCGGTCGGCGTGCGAATCTACGATTTACCGATCACCGCCGAGAAGGTGCTGAACGCGCTGCGC
>CAMLCX010000266.1 GCA_946478635.1 uncultured Pseudomonadota bacterium | reverse complement strand
ATCGGCGGCATGATCGGCAACAATTCCGCCGGCGCCCATTCCCTGACTTACGGAAAGACTTTGGATCACGTCATTGAGTTAACCGTGCTGCTCGCCGACGGCAGTGAAGTTGTATTGAAGGATCTCACGCCGGACGAAGTCGAGAAAAAAAGCCGGGGGGACACGAACGAGGGCCGGGCGTATCGCGAGGTGTTCCGCCTGGCGCAGCAGAACAAAAGTGAAATCCTCTCTCGCTATCCAAAAATCATGCGGCGCGTGTCCGGCTATAATCTAGACGAATTCATCAAGCCGCAGCCGTTCAAATTGGCGCGCATGATTGTCGGTTCGGAAGGGACTTTGGCGACGGTGGTTGAGGCCAAGATGCGGTTGGTGCCGAAGCCGAAATGGACGGCGATGGATGTCATTCATTTCAACGATGACATTGAAGCGTTGGAGGCATCGCAGACGATTCTCGAAACCGCGCCCTACGCTTTGGAGTCCAGCGACAAGATGATTCTCGATCTGGCGCGGGGAAATATTGTGCAATCGCAGCGTCTGGGTTTTGTCCAAGGAAACCCGAGTTCTTTGCTGATGGTCGAGTACGCCGGCGAAACCGAAAAAGAAGTGAGGGAGCAGGTCGACAAACTCGAAGACGTGCGCAGGCGCGAGAAGATCGGCTACGCCGCCACACTGGCGTTCAAACCCGAAGAGGTCAAGTCGATCTGGGGCGTGCGCAAGGCCGGACTCGGGTTATTGCTGGGCACCAAGGGCGACAAAAAGCCGATTGCCTTTGTCGAGGACGCGGCGGTGGCGCCGGCAAAATTGCCGGAATTTATTCGGCGCTTCCGAGAAATCGTTTCACGCCATGATACGGTCGCCGGCTACTACGGCCACTGCTCGGTCGGTTGCATGCACATCCGTCCGCTGATCAATCTGAAAGAGGATAGTGAAAAAGCGAAGATGGTATCGATCGCCAATGAGATTTGCGATCTGGTGCTCGAATTCGACGGCGCCATGTCGGGCGAGCATGGCGACGGATTGGCCCGCAGTCACTTCAACGCCAAACTGTTCGGTCCAGCGCTCTACGACGCATTCCGCCAGATCAAACGCGCTTTCGATCCGAAAAATCTCATGAACCCCGGCAAAATTGTCGACTCGCCGGCGATGACCGAGTCGCTCAAAATCAGCCCGAGCTACAAAGCCTGGGAGCCGCGCACGACGCTGGATTTCAGCGGTCAGGGCGGCTTCGCGCGGGCGGTGGAGATGTGCAGCGGCATGGGCGAATGCCGCAAGAAGCTCGACGGCACCATGTGCCCGTCCTACATGGGCACCCTCGACGAGGAACACTCCACGCGCGGCCGCGCCAACGCGCTCCGAAACGCCATCGCCGGCAGGGTACCGCAAGAGGAATTCACCGGCAAGCGGCTGTACGAAGTGATGGATCTTTGCCTGGAGTGTAAAGCCTGCAAAGCGGAATGCCCCTCCAATGTCGATATGGCCAAGCTCAAGTATGAATTTCTCGATCACTATCACCGCGCCAACGGCTTGCCGCTGCGCAACAGACTATTCGGCGCCATCGCCACTTTGAATCGAATTGGTTCAAAATTGGCGCCGCTGTCCAATTGGGTTGTTAATTCGGGACTGAACCGTTGGCTCATGGAAGTCGTCACGGGCATCGATCGCCGGCGCCCGCTGCCGCAGTTCGCCGGCGAAACTTTCGAGGACTGGTTTGGCAAACACAAAACCCAAGGCGATGGTTCAAAGGGCGAAGTCGTTTTGTTTCACGATACTTTCAATAATTTCAACACGCCGAATGTCGCGATCGCCGCGACGCGTTTTTTGGAGAAGTCCGGTTATCGAGTGCTGCTCGTCGATAAAAAATGCTGCGGCCGGCCGATGATCTCCAAGGGGATGCTCAGCCAGGCGAAAGAAAATGCCGCCTGGAACGTCGATAAGCTGGCGCCTTACGCTGAAAAGGGCACGCCGATTGTGGGACTCGAACCGTCGTGTTTGCTGACGCTGCGTGATGAGTATCCTGAATTCATTCGCACCCATGGGGCAAATAAAGTTGCAGAGAAGAGTTTTCTGTTTGAAGAGTTCGTGATGCGCGAGCAAAAAGAGGGGAGGCTCGTGTTGCAGTCGAATGGCAATAGTAAAAAAGCTCTATTGCACGGCCACTGCCACCAAAAGGCTCTGGTGGGAACCGCGCCAACGATCGCCATGCTCAAGGCCGCCGGTTATGACGTCAGCGAAGTCGATTCCGGCTGCTGCGGCATGGCCGGCTCTTTTGGGTTTGAAAAAGAGCACTACGATCTTTCCACGAAGATCGGTAACCGCCGTCTCGTTCCTGCAGTGAAGGCAGCCAGCGCCGATATCGAAATCATTGCCCCGGGAATTTCGTGCCGCCAGCAAATCGATCATTTGGCGGGGCGCCAAGCAAGGCATCCCGCGGAGTTGGTCTGGGAAGTGCTGAGTGAAAAGTCCTGAGAACGCAGCGCTCAAACCGTGCCAGATGAACTGAATGTGTCACACTGTTTCAATTCACCACCGTCAATTCCGCGGCGAAACCAGCGGACGCGTTGCTGGGCGCTGCCGTGCGTGAAACCTTCGGGCACAACGTAGCCTTGGGCGCGCTTCTGTAGGCTGTCGTCGCCTATCTGAGCCGCGGCATTGAGACCCTCTTCGATGTCTCCTGTTTCAAGAATCTTGCGATCGCGGTTGGCGAGGTGCGCCCAAACGCCGGCGAGACAATCGGCCTGAAGCTCTAACCGAACGGACAGCGCGTTGGCCTCCCGTTCGCCGGCTCGGCGTTGACGGGCCTGGGTTTTTTCCATGATTCCGAGCAAATTCTGCACATGATGCCCGACTTCGTGGGCGATCACGTAGGCTTGCGCGAAATCTCCCGGTGCTTTGAAGCGCTCACGCAGCTCGCGGTAGAAGGCGAGATCGATATAAACCTTTTGGTCGTTGCCGCAATAGAAAGGACCAGCCGCGGCCGAGGCAAAGCCGCAGGCCGACTGGACCTGGCCGGTGAAAAGCACGAGTTTGGGGTCTACATACTGCTGCCCACCGCGCCGGAATATTTCGCCCCAGACCCGCTCGGTGCTGCCGAGCACGCGGGCTACGAATTCGCGCCCGTCGTCGCGGCCGGCGGGTTGCTGCGATCTCGGGGCCGGCTCCTGGGAGACGTTCGTTTGCGGATTGTCTTGCAGAAGAACGCTTGGATCGATGCCGAAAAATAGCGCGATCAGCACCACGGCAATGCCGCCGATGCCGCCGCCGGCAACGCCTTTTGAAACCCTAAATCCGCGACGATCCTCTATGTTCTGGCTTTCTTGTTCGTCATCGAGGCGCATCAGAGTCCCTCCGTTAGCGGGTTGTCCTCCTTAAACTATTTCACCGGCACCAAAATAAACAACCCCGGCGCAAAGAATGCGGTCGGGGTTGTTTAACCGGCCTATTTAGACGGGCTACTTCTTTTCGACCTTCTTCTCGTCGGCCTTGGCCTTTTCCGCTGTCTTGGTTGTAGCGGTGGTCGATTTCATCGCATCGCCCTTCGGCGCCTCAGTTGTCTTTGCCGCCGTGCCTTTGCCCTTTTCCGCGTCGGCTTTGACCGGCTTGTCTGCGGAGGTCTTGCCGGTGACAGTTACATTGGCGCGGATTTGCTTCATAAGCCCGGGCCCGATCCCAGGAACTTTTTCAAGCTCGTCAACCGATTTGAAGTTGCCGTTTTTCTTCCGATAATCGATGATTTCTTGCGCCCGCTTGTCGCCGACGCCTTTGAGCGTGGTCAACTCCTCCTTCGTCGCCGTATTAACGTTGACCGCCGCTAAAGCTGCGCCCGAGAGCGAAAACCACATTGCGAACGCCAATAAGAGTTTTTTCATCGAAGCCTCCTTCTGATTTAACGTTGTTTTGTCAGTTACCCGTTAGACGATAGCGCTTGTTTAAATCTTCAAATAGATTCAGGCCTGAAACCGCGTGGTTCAACGCCGATTGAAAACGGGTAATAGCCGATGCGCCCCGGTCATGTCAAGTCTGGTTATCGGGGTTGGGATTTTCGGACACGGTTGTTTTTTGAGCACGATTCGGATCGGGTTCGAATTCTCTACGGCGATACTTGCGCGAAAATAGGTGCTTTTTTATCAAGGCCCGTAACCAACCGTTCGGCTTGCCAGTGACACTCATTCCATTAGGTGTTGCTAATTTTCGAGCTTTTTGCGTTTTTCACGAGCCATATTAGCGCTTCATTGGCGTTCCTCCCTTTGTTCCTAGCGCGCCTTAAACGCCTATAGCAGCTGACTTTCAAGTTTCAGGCCTAAGCCGTACCATAATATGTTCGCATCCCTCGTAGGTGGGATGTCCAATTGAACGCTTGCAAAAGGATCAGGTTGAAGAATTGTGCTCTCGCGCGGCCGATCGGACTCAGGTGTTCTGATGAAGCGCGCATTGATTCAGAGGCTGCGCAGCGATCGGTGATCGCAAGAGCGGTACAGCCATTGCAACCGCGATGATAAACTCCATCTCGGGCTTGCTTGAGCAAGCGGCTGTCTCAAAATGACCACTACCAAATTTAGAGCGCGCTCGACTTTGTTGATGATTCCGGGATACCCTCAAATTTCTGATTGTGACAACGCTATGAAGTTTGATGTCGAGAGCAATTGTTTTCAGTGTCGTAAGGGAGCGCGAATTCTCTGAGGGCCGACATGGGAGTTAGTCGCAAGCTCATATTTTTCCTGGCATGGTTGGTCTATCTGTTCTTTGTCATTTACGGCAGCCTCATACCATTCGACTATCAGCCGCAACGCCTGGATGACGCCTGGCTGATGTTTCGTCAATTGCCATTTCTCAATGTGGGCACTTTTGGCCGAGCGGATCAGGTTGCGAACTTACTTCTTTACATACCCCTTTCCGCGTTCTTGTTTGGCTTTTTGAAACCGCGCGTTCCCTTCGTTGTCCTGACTTTTATTGTGGTTGTCATCACACTGGTGATATGTTCCGGTGCCGCGATTGCCATTGAGTTCGTACAGATCTTCTTTCCGCCGCGGACAGTTTCTCTGAATGACATCGTAGCAGAAATTGGGGGTTCCACCATTGGAATCGCCCTCTGGTTGGTTTGGGGCGAGAAGTTTAGCGAGTTGTCCGCAGTGATCTTTGGTCGCGGCGCTAATGCCCCTTATGCCGCGCTGGTTTTTTATCTTGTAGCGTATTTGGCTTTTAGTTTGTTTCCTTTTGATTTTTTGCTTTCTGCCGCTGAATTCCGTGTCAAATTAGCCGGCGACAATTTTCACTGGCTGCTTTCCAGATCGACCTGCGGTCCACTTGTGCGGTGCACGCCGAAACTAATATTGGAGGCGGTCGCCGTCGTTCCCATTGGGATTCTGCTTAGTTTGATCGCTCAAAGAAAAGGCCGGCACGTGGTTCGATCGGCGGTGATAACGGGGCTGGCGATTGGTCTAACGATTGAGACGCTGCAGTTGTTTCTTTTCTCCGGTATTTGTCAGGGAGCTTCCATCCTCACCCGAGTTATCGGCATTGTGATTGGCGCCAAAACTCTGAAGAGCCTCAGGGGCAATAGGCTTAGAAGTCTAACGCATAATCTTCGCCCACTGATTCCGATTGTCGGGACCTTCTATATTTTTGGGTTGACACTCGTCACGTGGTCCAACAAGGGGACCCGATTGACGTTAGAGGAAGGCATTGGACGGCTGAAAGCAGTCCATTTTGTGCCGTTTTTCTATCATTATTACACGAGTGAACCGGCGGCGATGTTTAATCTTATTGGCTCTGTGGCCATGTTTGCTCCTGTTGGTGTAGGTTCTTGGCTATGGCGGTTTGGCAAGTCTGGAAGAACCCCAACTTCCGGCCTGATCCTGGCGGGATTTTGGGGTGGCATAGTTGCGTTCGTGGTGGAGTTCGGAAAACTTTTTTTCTCGCTCGCCCATCCCGACCCCACCAACGTATGGGTCGGCGTGGCAGCTGCGGGCTGTGGCTATGCAATCTGTTCTTGGAGCGCACCGTTTTTATTGCGCGCCAGGTGGACGGAACCATAACCGTCACAAATTACTAATACAATTTCGATATTCCAACAAACGAGTGGTGACTGTAAAGCGACTCCTGTCGATTATCTTAACCGCGGCCGTGGTTGTCGCGCTTCTGCAATTTCCATTGGCGAAACTCTGGATCGGCGCAGCGTTGACGATTTATGGGGTTAGCATGCTTCTTTACCCGTATAGTTGGCTGATCATTCTACTGGGGTTACTGCCGGTACTCGATCTAGCGCCGTGGACAGGATGGTTTTTTTTTGACGCATTTGACTTCTTTGTTTTGAGCACGCTTGCCGTTGGCCTCTGGAGAAACAATCAAACTTCAGAACCGTCATCGCGCTTATCCAACCCGCTGATTCTTGTGCTTATTTTTCTCACGTTATCCCACGTTGTTAGTATACTCATCTCGCTTATTCCTCTTCAGCCCATCGACGCCAACGCTTTTTCCAATTATTACAGCCACTACAACAGTCTAAGAGCGGGTAAGGGATATTTTGAGGCGTTGGCTCTATTTCTGTTGTTTTGGTCGCAAGCCGACGACAAAGTCCGGTTCGACGGTCACCTCGTGACAGGAATGATGTTGGGCTTAGGCGGCCTCGTGCTGGCAGTCGTTTGGGAGCGATTTCGGTTTTCCGGTTTATTGAATTTTGCGAGCGTGTTTCGCGTAACAGCGACTTTTTCGGGATTGCACAACGGGGGAAATGACCTGGAGGCATACCTGGTCTTGGCACAACCTTTCATTCTAGCGTGGGACATG